>NZ_JBSFGU010000012.1:0-203229 GCF_053596725.1 Kitasatospora sp. NPDC001660
GCCGCCCGCTTCCGCCCTGCTCGTCCGTGCCGTTCCTCGGGCGGGGCCCGTCCGACTGGGAGCAGTGATTCGTTTGCGTTCGCCGCCACTTGCAAGCCCTCAGCCCACCCCGCACAGCCGCAGCACCGCGGTCGTCGCCGCCCCTGCCACGACGACGGCCGGAAACGGCGCGCGGCGCAGCGCGAGGACACCGGCGACCAGGACGCCCACAGGGCGGGCCCACCCGGCGAAGCCGTGCCCCTGGGTGAGCGCGCCGGTGGCGACCAGGGCGACCAGCAGGACGGCCGCAGCCACGGCCAGCAGGTGCCGCAGCCGCTGGGACAGTGCGAGCCGGTGTCCGAGCAGTGGCCCGGCAAGGCGGTAGGCGTACGTGCCTGCCGCCAGCAGCAGGACGGCGTACAGCGGCATCAACGGACTTCCTCCTCAACGGCCTCAGCGGCCTTAACGGCCTCAACGGCGCTGGGCCGACTCTCGGCGCCGACGACGCCCCCACCCCCCGCCATCCCGCCGGGCCACCCTGCGAACAGCAGCCCGACGAGCGACAGCAGTACGGGCAGCCCGGCCGGCAGGTACGGCGTCGCCGCGACCGCGACGACCGCGCCCACCGCAGCGGCAGCGCGCGTCCGGCGGTCGTCGAGCGAGGGCAGCACGAGGGCGAGCAGCACCGCCGGGAAGGCGGAGTCCAGGCCGAGCGCGTCCGTGTCGCCGATCAGCCCGCCCGCGACCGCGCCGAGCACGACGGAGACGTTCCACACCACGAACAGCGCGGTCCCGCACAGCCAGAACGCGGCCCGGCGGCGGCGCCCGTCGGACTGCCGCAGCGCGAATGCGGCGGTTTCGTCGGTGATGAGCTGAGCGCCGAACAGCCGCCGCCACCAAGGACCTTCGAGCACGTCGGCCACGGTGAAGCCGAAGGGCAGCAGGCGGGCGTTGAGCACCAGTCCGGTGGCGACGGCGGCGAGCGCGCCGCCGCCGGAGAGCACCACGCCGACGGCCGCGAACTGGGACCCGCCCGCGAAGACGACGAGGGACATGACGACCGGCACCCACACGGGCAGGCCGCCGGAGACGCTGATCGCGCCGAATGACGCGCCGACGAGGGCGTCGGCCAGGCAGACCAGAGCGATGTCACGAAGAGTGGCAGACTCCAGTGTTCGGAGGAGCGAACGCATGTCCATTAGAGTGAACGGAAGCAAGTCGTTCGTCAAGGCGAACCTTCGGACCGACACGCCGAACGGCGGGCGTGGGAACATGGGCGCGACTGAAAGGCGCAAGGGACGGCAGGAGGCGCGAGAAAGCGTGAGTGGACAGCATGAGTGACCCGACCCCCACCCGCTCCACCGGCTCCGGCACGGAGCTGATCGGCCTCATCGCCGCGTCGATCCGGCGCGAGCGCGAGCGCAGCGGCCTGTCGATGGCCGAACTGGCCCGACGGGCGGGGATCGCCAAGTCCACGCTCTCGCAGCTGGAATCGGGTGCGGGCAACCCGAGCGTGGAGACGCTCTGGGCGCTCGGCGTGGCACTGAACGTGCCGTTCAGCCGGCTGGTCGACCCGCCGCGCCCGGCGGTGCGGGTGATCCGGGCGGGCGAGGGCCCGGTCACGCACTCGGAGCGGGCCGACTACGCGGCCACCGTGCTGTCCTCCTGCCCGCCGAACGCCCGGCGCGACATCTACCGCATCGAGGCGCAGCCCGGCGAGACCCGGGCGTCCGACCCGCACATGCCCGGCACGGTCGAGCACGTGATGCTGGGCGCCGGCCGGGCGCTGGCCGGGCCGACGGAGGCCCCGGTCGAGCTGGGCCCGGGCGACTACGTGAGCTACCCGGGCGACGCCCCGCACGTGTTCCGCGCGCTCGCCCCGGACACCCTGGCGGTGATCGTCATGGAACACATCTGACGCACCGCCACGTCATCGAACCCCGTGCTGTTCCGGCTACTTCAACAGCCCGTCCAGGAAAGGGTTTCCGAACACCCGGTGCGGGTCGTGCTTGTTCAGGACGGCGACCGCCTCGTCCCAGCCGGGCCCGCCGCCGTCGCGCAGACTCGCGGGGATGGCCCGGCCGAGCATGTCCGGGTCGGCCCAGGCAGCGTCGGCGGTGTAGGCCCAGCCCTTGGACCACTCGACGCGCAGACCTGCCCGGGTGCCGTCGAAGGTACGCAGCAGCCACTGTTCGAGGTCGCGGGCGAAGCGTTCGAGGCCCGGGGTGCCGGGGAGGGCGAGGACGTCGAGCCAGACGGCGGTGTCCCATGCGGGGCGGTCCGGGCGCGGGCGCAGCGCGGAGAGCAGCGGCGGCCGGGCGCCGGGGACCCCGGCGTAGGCGGGGTCGTCCAGGCCGGTGACGCGGATCTCGACCGCGCCGTTCACCGGGAACTCTCCGCGGGCCTGGTACTCGGCGAGCAACTGCCGGTACCGGGCCGCGAATTCGCTCACGACCCACTGCAGGTCGGCGCGCTTGCAGAGGACCGCGTAGCCGTTGGCGGTGACCCTCAGGGTGGTGGGGCGGACGTACTGCAGCAGGGTGCGGGACGGGCCCCAGAGGTCGGAGCGCAGTCCGTCGGCCAGGAGGTGGGTGAGGAGGTCGCCGGTGAGCAGGTCGCGCAGCAGGCCGCCGGAGAGGAGGACGTCCGTGAGGTCGCCGGTGAGCCCCACCTTGGTGACGAGGTACTGGAGTTTGCCGAAGAGCGGGGCCAATGCCCAGGCGCCGGACACGATTTGGCCGGCGAGCCGGGCGACGGGTTCCGGAACGCTGTCCGAGAAGGGGTAGTTGTAGGGCTGGTCGACGGCACGGGCGGCGAGCGGCTTGCCCGGGGCGACGCTCCAGGTCTTGAGCCAGGGGTACTCGGTGTAGGCGAACCAGATGGCTTCGGCGCGGCCGTCGCGGTCGACGAAGTCGGCGAAGGTGCGAGGTCCGCCACCACTGAGCAGGCCGCCCAGGAGGCCGCCGCCACCGGTGTCGCCGGGGCGGGCGAAGAGCTCGCTCGCCGGGATGTCGAGGCGGCTGACGCAGCGCAACGGCCGGTCGGCGCCGGCCCGCAGGACGACCTCGGTGAGGAACGCCCGGCCGAGGTGGACCAGGAACGCGGCGCTGTCGGCCTCGGCGCGGTCGAAGGTGCGCAGGGTGTAGCGGTCGGTGACCGGGTCGAGGACGACGGCGGTGAACCGGGTGACCTGGTTGCTGACCGAGCCGTAGCCGTGCCCGTCCGGGCGGGTCTCGCCGGCGGCCGGGACGGCGGTGCCGTGGCCACCGATGGCGAGTACACCGCCGACCGTGAGCTCGCCGGGCGCCGGGCAGGCGGTGAGGCCGAGGCCCCGGCCGGCCAGGTGGGCGAGCAGGTCCTCCATGGTGGCGCCGGTCTGGACGCGGACGGTCGTCGGCGAGTCGGCGGTGATCGCGGTGAGGTGGCGGCTGGTGTCGACCAGGAGCACGCGGGCGCTGTCGGGCGTCCCGTTGGCGACGGTGAGCGGCGCCCAGGTGTGGCGGTAGCCGGTGGCGCGCAGGCGCCAGCCGCTGGCGCGCGCCCAGTCGGCGAGGGCGGGGACCTCCTCGGGGGTGCGGGGCGCGCACGTCCACAGCTGGTCGGTGCGGATCTCACCGGACCAGTTCTGGAAGACCCGCTGGTACAGCTCGGTGCCGGCGGGCAGTCCGGGCGGGACGGGCGCCGCGGCCTCGGCGCTGTCCGGGCCGACGGTGCCGCGCAGCAGCCAGGCCCCCGCGCCGAGCGCCGCCGACGCGCCGAGCATCTGCCGCCTGGTCAGGCCGCCGCCGTGGGCGCCTTCACGGGCGGTTCCTTGAGCGGCCCCGCGGCCGGCTCCTTGAACTGTTCCGTGGACGGCTCCGTGGGCGGCTGCGGACTCCGTCTCCCGCGCCGCTTCACCGTCCCGGCCGCCGTCGGCCCCGCGCCACCGTCCTGAGGTCAACCGTCCCGCCCCCCGAGTTCGTCGCCCGGGTGTCCGCCCCGGGTCCGGGCAGGAGCGTACGAAGCGGCGCACGGTCGTTTGAAGCGTTCCAGCCGCTCATTCACCCGTACGAGTGATCGCGGCGTACGCCACCACGTGGGTGCCACCACGCGAGCCGGGCGTCAGCGCGGCCCAGGCCGTCAGCGCGGCACGGCGAGGCCGTCCGGGCGGCCGGAACGCGCCTGGTGGTGTTCCCCGAGCTGTCGCTGACCGGCTACGACCTCGCCGCGCCGGCCGTCGACCCGGCGGACGCCCGCCTCGCGCCGCTGGTCACCGCCTGCGCCGAGACGGGCACCACCGCGCTGGCCGGGGCTCCTGCCGCGGACACCGACGGGCGCGAGTACATCGCAACGCTCGCGGTCACCGGCGAGGGCGCTTCCGTCGCCTACCGGAAGATGCGTCTGCACGGCGACGAGCTGAACCGTTTCGCCCCCGGGGACAAGCCGGTCGTCCTGGAGGTGGGGAGTCAGGCTCGGCCTCGCGGTCTGCGCGGACGCCGCCGACCCCACGCACGCCGAGGAGACCGCGGCGCTCGGCATCGACGCGTACGTCGCGTCCACCCTGTACAACGCCTCGGCCGAATCCGCCCCCAGCCGCGACGAGTACTTCCGGGACCGGGCCGCCGCCCACGGTGTCTGGAGCGTGCTCTCCACCAGTGCCGGGGCCAGCGGCGAATACCCGGCCACCTCGGGCGGTCCGGGCTTCTGGGCACCGGGCGGCACGCAGGTCGCCCAGGCCGGCACCGCGCCCGGCGAGCTGGTCCGCGCCGAACTGCCGTAACCCCTGGGGGTGAACGCGCGGGCCGCCGGAAATACCCGGGGTTCGCGCGCGGCTGTCGAGATCGGAGACCGTGACGGAGCCGCCGTCCCGGACCGTTCAGGAGGTGCAGCACGCGATGGGTGATCAGCGGGACCACGGACAGCGGGCCGGCCAGGGCTACCGGATCGAGCACGACTCGATGGGCGAGGTCCGCGTGCCCGCGGCCGCCAAGTGGCAGGCGCAGACGCAGCGGGCGGTGGAGAACTTCCCGGTGTCCGGGCAGCGTCTGGAGCGCGCGCACATCGCGGCGCTGGCCCGGATCAAGGCGGCGGCGGCGCGGGTGAACGCCCGGCTCGGCGTGCTGGAGGAGGAGACGGCGGCGGCCATCGCGGCGGCGGCCGAGGAGGTCGCGGAGGGCCACTGGGACTCCGAGTTCCCGGTGGACGTGTTCCAGACCGGCTCGGGCACCTCGTCCAACATGAACGCCAACGAGGTGATCGCGACCCTCGCCGCCGAGCGGCTGGGCCGGCCGGTGCACCCGAACGACCACGTCAACGCCAGCCAGTCGTCCAACGACGTCTTCCCGTCCTCGATCCACATCGCCGCCACCGCCGCCGTCACGCACGACCTGATCCCGGCGCTCGAACACCTGGCGGAGGCGCTGGAGCGCAAGGCGGCCGGGTTCGCGCGAGTGGTCAAGTCGGGCCGCACGCACCTGATGGACGCCACTCCCGTCACCCTGGGCCAGGAGTTCGGCGGCTACGCCGCCCAGGTGCGGAACGGGCGCGAGCGGCTGCTCGCGACGCTCCCCCGGGTCGCCGAACTGCCACTCGGCGGGACGGCGGTGGGCACCGGCATCAACACGCCGCCCGGCTTCCCGGCGGCCGTGATCGAGGAGGTGGCCCGCGCCACCGGGCTGCCGCTGACCGAGGCCCGCGACCACTTCGAGGCGCAGGGCGCGCGCGACGCCCTGGTCGAGCTGAGCGGCCAACTGCGCACCGTCGCGGTCGGATTCACCAAGATCGCGAACGACCTGCGGTGGATGGGCTCGGGCCCGCGCACCGGCCTCGGCGAGATCAACCTGCCGGACCTGCAGCCCGGTTCGTCGATCATGCCGGGCAAGGTGAACCCGGTGCTGCCCGAGGTGGTGCTGATGGTCGCGGCGCAGGTGGTCGGCAACGACGCGACCGTCACGCTGGCCGGCGCGAGCGGCAACTTCGAGCTGAACGTGATGCTCCCGGTCATCGCCCGCAACGTGCTGGAGTCGGTGCGGCTGCTCGCCAACAGCGCCCGGCTGCTGGCCGACCGGACGGTCGACGGCATCACCGCCAACGTCGAACGGGCCCGGGAGTACGCGGAGTCCTCACCGTCGGTGGTCACCCCGCTGAACCGGTACATCGGGTACGAGGAGGCGGCGAAGGTCGCCAAGCAGGCGCTGGCGGAGCGCAAGACCATCCGTCAGGTGGTGCTGGAGCGCGGGTACGTGGAGGAGGGGAAGCTCACGAAGGAGCAGCTCGACGAGGCGCTGGACGTACTGCGCATGACCCGCCCGTAGCGGCGGCGGTTCTGCGCGGAGCCGCGGGCCTCCATGCGCGACTGCGGGCGTGCGCCGGGGCGCGGAGGGCGGCGGACCGCCGTTCCGTGCCCCGGACACGGGCTGCGGAAGAGGTCAGCCCTTGGCGCGGCCGGCCCGGCCGAGCCGCATCGCTGCTCCGTTCGCCGTGATCGTGGCCATCGAGAGCGCCGCGAGGCCGAGCAGGAACATCACGGCGCCGGCGATGACACAGGTGACGATGTTCTTGCCCTGCGCGACCGATCCGGAGACGGCCCAGGGGGAGATGATCGTCCAGATGCCGAGCGCGGCGGCCGCCCAGGCCCTCGCGTGCGTGCGCTCGTAGGCCGACCCGTAGCCCGCCATCAGCAGGGTGTAGGCCAGACCCACGATCAGGCAGGTCACGGTGAGGGTGCTGAAGGCGGTGAAGCCGACGATCCAGGGCGACGCGGCCAGGAACAGTCCCGCCAGCACGGCCAGGGCCTCGACACCCTGGGCGCGCGGGGTCGAGGTGATCCGCTCGTAGTGTTCGCGTAGTTCGACGATGTCCGGATGGTGCTCTATGCCCATCGGGGTGTGGGTTGACACCGATACCACCTCCTGTGGTTCGGATCGTGGAAGGCGCTTGCCCCGTACCCATTCTGGCGCTTTCCAAAGGTTTTGCACCTAATAGCACGAAATGATCGATAACCATCCGATCACGGCGGTGACCTGTGTCTCACCGCTCCGGCGCGCCATTGCCTATGCAACTCGTTGCATAGCAGGATGCGGTCATGGCACTGGAGCACGCGATCCTCGTCTCACTGCTGGAGCAGCCCGGCTCCGGCTACGAGCTGGCCCGGCGCTTCGACCGCTCGATCGGCCGCTTCTGGACCGCCACCCACCAGCAGATCTACCGGGTGCTGCGGCGCATGGAGGCGAACGGCTGGATCGCCTCCGAGGAAGTCACCCAGGACGGCCGACCGGACAAGAAGGTCTACTCGGCGGCCGGACCCGGACGGGCCGCGCTCGCGAGCTGGCTGCGCGAACCGGTCGAGCCGGAGACCGTCCGGCACGAGCTCGCGGTGAAGATCCGCGCGGCCGCGTTCGACGACCCGGCCGCGCTGATCTCCGAGGTCGAGCGCCACCGCGACGGCCACGCCGCCCTGCTCACTCGCTACCTCCACGGCGAGCAGCGCGACTTCCCCGACCTCACCGCGCTCGACACCGCCCAGGAACTCCAGCACGTGGTGCTGCGCGGCGGCATCGAGTACGAGCGCATGACCCTCGCCTGGCTGGACGACGTGCTCGCCACCCTGCACCGCCTCGCCGCCGACGGCGGCGGCCCTGACGACGCGACAGGCGACGGGCGACGGGCGACGGCGGACAGATAACAACCGACAGATGACAGATAACAGAGTTTGAAATCTGTCGCCTGTCATCTGTCGTTTGTCCGCCGTCGCCCGCCCATCGCCCCCTCGCCCCACCCACTCCACACCCTCGACACCCGGGAGCCCGTGATGCTCTTCAACCCGCGTACGTACGACCCCGCGCAGTTCGACGAGCCGACCCGCCGGCTGCTGCGCGCGACCGTCGACTGGTTCGAGTCGCGCGGCAAGAAGGCGCTCATCGACACCTACATCGACCGCACCTGGTACGGCGACTTCCTCGAATTCGCCGCCAAGGAAGGCCTGTTCGCGGAGTTCCTGACCCCGTCGGCGGCCGACCCGGACAAGCGCTGGGACACCGCCCGGATCGCCGAGCTGAACGAGATCCTCGGCTTCTACGGCCTCGGCTACTGGTACACCTGGCAGGTCACCATCCTCGGCCTCGGCCCGGTGTGGCAGAGCGAGAACGAGGCTGTCCGGGCCCGCGCCGCCCGCCTCCTGGCGGAGGGGCACGTCATGGCGTTCGGCCTCTCCGAGCGCACCCACGGCGCGGACATCTACTCCACCGACATGATCCTCACCCCGGACGGCGAGGGCGGATTCACCGCGACCGGCTCCAAGTACTACATCGGCAACGGCAACGTGGCCGGCCTGGTCTCGGTGTTCGGCCGCCGCACGGATGTCGAGGGCCCCGAGGGCTACGTCTTCTTCGCCGCCGACAGCCGCCACGAGGCGTACCACCTGGTCAAGAACGTCGTGAACAGCCAGATGTACGTCAGCGAGTTCCGGCTCGACGAGTACCCGGTGCGCGCCGAGGACGTGCTGCACACCGGGCAGGCCGCGTTCGACGCCGCGCTGAACACCGTGAACGTCGGCAAGTTCAACCTGTGCACGGCCTCGGTCGGCATCTGCGAGCACGCCATGTACGAGGCGGTCACGCATGCCCACAACCGCGTCCTGTACGGCCGGAAGGTCACCGACTTCCCGCACGTGCGCCGCGAGCTGACCGACGCGTACGCCCGCCTCGTGGCGATGAAGCTGTTCAGCGCACGGGCCGTGGACTACTTCCGCACCGCCTCCCCGGAGGACCGCCGCTACCTGCTGTTCAACCCGATGACCAAGATGAAGGTCACCACCGAGGGCGAGAAGGTCATCGACCTGATGTGGGACGTCATCGCGGCCAAGGGCTTCGAGGCGGACACCTACTTCGACAAGGCGGCGAAGGACATCCGCGGCCTGCCGAAGCTGGAGGGCACCGTCCACGTCAACCTGGCGCTGATCCTCAAGTTCATGGCCAACTACCTGTTCGCCCCGACCGATTACGCGCCCGTGCCGACCCGCCTGGACGCCGCCGACGACGTCTTCCTGTTCCGCCAGGGCCCCGCCCGCGGCCTCGGCTCGATCCGCTTCCACGACTGGCGCACCGCCTACGATCGGCACGCGCACCTGCCGAACGTCGCCCGTTTCCGCGAACAGGCGGACGGCTTCTGCGAGTTGCTGCTCAAGCACGCGCCGGGCAAGGAACAGCAGGCGGACCTCGACTTCCTGCTGGAGATCGGCCAGCTCTTCGCGCTGATCGTCTACGGCCAGCTGGTGCTGGAGCAGGCCGAGTTGACCGGCCTGGAGACGGACGTGCTGGACCAGATCTTCGACGCGCTGGTCCGCGACTTCTCCGCGCACGCGACCGAGCTGCACGGCAAGGCCTCGGCGACGGAGGAGCAGGCGGCCTGGGCGCTCGCGAACCTGCGCCGGCCGGTGGCCGACGCCGAGCGGGCGGCGAAGGTCTGGGCGCGCGTCGAGGCACTGTCGGGCGCGTACGCGATGCAGCCGTAACGGCCGCACTACCCGTTGCAGCCGTAGTTCATCGGACGGCTTCGAAGGACCCCGGGGGTGCCGGTCGGCGGACCGGCACCCCCGGTTGCTCTCTTCTGGCGGCTTCCCCGGCGAGGCAGATCAACTACCAGGCGAGGCAGGTCAACCGCCAGAAGCCGACAGGGTCCAGATCGCGTGGGCGATGGCGTCGGTCATCCGACCCAGCACCGTGTCGTCGATGTTGGCGTTCGTGTCGCAGGCGGCGTGGTAGCAGGCGTCGAACGCCTGACCTGCAGTGCCGCCCCACTTGGCGGCCTGGTCGGCCGTCTTGATGTAGTCGGAGCCGCTGAACAGTCCGCCGACCCTGATCCCGGCTTCCTGGAAGGGCGCGTGGTCGGAGCGCCCGTCGCCCTCGAAGTCCTGCTCGGTGACGATGCCCCGGGCGGCGAACCAGTCGCTGAACAGGGCGTCCAGGGCGGGGTCCTGGCGATAGGTGAAGTAGCCGGGGTTGGGCGAGCCGATCATGTCGAAGTTCAGGTACGTGTCGATCGCCGAACGGTCGGTGACAGAAAGGCCGTTGACGTAGTTCCGAGAGCCGACCATGCCACAGGACGGCTGCGAGCAGGCCGGCCAGGGCTGCCGGCAGGACTGCACTGCACAGGCGGAGGTCGCGCGGGGTGCGCTCGGGCACGGGAGGCTCCAGGTTCCGGCGGGGCAGAACGGAAAGGCGGAACCTCGCGGACGCACGACGGAGTCGGGGGCTCCGGGCAGAACGAGTGGAGCGGAGTCACGATCGCGAGGTTGACGCGTTCATGAGGATCTAGCCGGGCCCCCGGACCGTCAAGGGGTGGCGCAGCGGTCGACGGGGAGCGGGAGCTCGGCATGTCGGGCCCCCTCGGTCTCCGGTGGGCTCCGGCGGCCCGCCTTCGACATCACCGCCTGCCGCCCGCTGTCCCGCCTCACGGGAACTGGGTCCCGTCCGACTCCCCCACGGGGAGCGGGACGGGCGGGCGGGCGACCGCCGACAGTCGACAGCAAACAACTGACAGAAGACAGATTTCGAAATCTGTCATCTGTCAGTTGTTAGTTGTTCATCCGCCCCACACCGCCCACCCGACGTACGGTGGAACTCGGAGGCTGCGCGATGCACGTCACCGGAACCCACTTCACCGACCGCACCGACGCGGGCCGACGGCTGGCCGCCCGCCTGGGGCACCTGGGCGGCCCCGGCACGGTCGTGGTCGCCCTGCCACGCGGCGGGGTGCCCGTGGCCGCGCAGGTCTCGACGGCGCTCGGCGCGCCCCTGGACATCTGCGTGATCCGCAAGCTCGGCGTGCCCTACCAGCCCGAGCTCGGCATGGGCGCGATCGGCGAGGACGGCGTCCGGGTGCTGAACGACCAGGTGATGCGCCTCGGCGGGATCACCGCCGACCAATTGGCCGACGTGGAGCGGCACGAGCGCGCCGAGCTGGAGCGCCGCGCCCGCCGCTACCGGGGCGACCGCCCGCCCGCCGACCTGCGCGGCCGGACCGTCATCGTCGTCGACGACGGCATCGCCACCGGCTCCACCGCCCGCGCCGCCTGCCGGATCGTCCGCGCCCGCGGCGCCGCCCGCGTGGTGCTCGCCGTCCCCGTGGCGCCCCGAGACTGGACCGAGCGCCTGACCGACGTCGCCGACGAGCTGGTCTGCGTCGCCACCCCGTCCCCGTTCTTCGCGATCGGCGAGTTCTACGACGACTTCTCCCAGACCGGCGACGACGAGGTCCTGAGCCTGCTGGCCAGGGCCCGCGGCGAGCACCCGTCCGCGCCCGTCGCCGTCGACCGCGAGGTGGAGCTCCCCGCCGGCGGCGTCCGCCTGGCCGGCCACCTGACCGTCCCCGCCGGCGCGCGCGGCATCGTCGTCTTCGCGCACGGCAGCGGCAGCAGCCGCCACAGCCCCCGCAACCGGCACGTCGCCCGCCACCTCAACCGGACCGGCCTGGCCACGCTGCTGTTCGACCTGCTCACCGAGGACGAGGAGCCGGACCGCCGCAAGGTGTTCGATGTCGACCTGCTCGGCTCCCGCCTGACCGCCGTCGCCGAGCGGTTGCCCGCCCTCGACGCGACCCTCGCACTCCCCCTCGGCCTCTTCGGCGCGAGCACGGGCGCCGCCGCCGCACTGCACACCGCCGCCGCCCTCGGGCCCGCCGTCGGCGCCGTGGTGTCCCGCGGGGGCCGCCCCGATCTGGCCGGGCCGGACGCGCTGGGCCGGGTCACCGCTCCCACGCTGCTCATCGTCGGGGCCCTCGACGGCATCGTGATCGACCTCAACCGGCAGGCGCGGGCCCGGCTGCGCTGCGAGAGTGAACTCGCGGTGGTCCCCCACGCGGGCCACCTGTTCGAGGAGCCGGGCACGTTGGACCGGGTCGCGGAGCTGGCCGGGGACTGGTTCCGGCACCGTCTCCACACACCGAGCGACCCTTCCGAGCCGGTTACGCAGACTTCGTGAATCGGCCCCGTTCAGCAGCGCATATTGCGCAGCTGGACGCGGGATTTTCTGATCAGCTTGTACACATTGAACAGTGAAAAACCGACCTGTTGCCCAACCTTCCGGACAGGAGCAAGCTCTCCGCTCAGCCGCACCGCCACCCCCATCAGCGGCGCGGCCGCCTTCAAGCGGCCGCCTCAAGCGGACGCCTCGGAGCCGAGGCCCAAAGTGGAGGAAGACCGATGACCCCGCAGTCCCACGCCCTTGAGCTGACCCCCGAGGAGCGCGAGGCCGGTCTCGACGCCGACCAGCTGCGCCGCCTCGTCGGCCTCGTCGAGCACGACCCGGCCACCGACCCGTTCCCCGTGACCGCGCAGGACGCGGTCGTGTTCGTGGTCGGCAACGCCACCCAGACGGCCCAGTTCTACCAGGCCGTGTTCGGCATGGAACTGGTCGCCTACTCCGGCCCGGAGACCGGCCGCCGCGACCGCAAGTCCTTCGTGCTCCGCTCCGGCTCGTGCCGCTTCGTGATCAAGGGCGGCGTCCAGCCGGACAGCCCGCTGCTGGACCACCACCGCCGCCACGGCGACGGTGTCGTCGACCTGGCCCTCGAGGTGCCGGACGTCGACAAGTGCATCGAGCACGCCCGCGCGACCGGCGCCACCGTCCTGGAGGAGCCGAACGACATCTCGGACGAGAACGGCACCGTGCGCCGTGCGGCGATCGCCACCTACGGCGAGACCCGGCACACCCTGATCGACCGCTCCCGCTACCACGGCCCGTACCTGCCGGGCTACGTCGTGGCCGAGAGCAGGGTCAAGCACCCCGAGGGCTCGCCGAAGCGGCTGTTCCAGGCGCTCGACCACGCGGTCGGCAACGTCGAGCTCGGCAAGATGGACGAGTGGGTCTCGTTCTACAACCGGGTCATGGGCTTCGTGAACATGGCCGAGTTCGTCGGCGACGACATCGCCACCGACTACTCCGCGCTGATGTCGAAGGTCGTCGCGAGCGGCAACCACCGGGTGAAGTTCCCCCTCAACGAGCCGGCGATCGCCAAGAAGAAGTCCCAGATCGACGAGTACCTCGAGTTCTACACCGGTCCGGGCTGCCAGCACATGGCGCTCGCCACCAACGACATCCTCACCACGGTCGACGTGCTGCGTGCGCGCGGCGTGGAGTTCCTCAACACCCCGGACGCGTACTACGACGACCCGGAGCTGCGCGCCCGGATCGGCAAGGTGCGCGTGCCGATCGAGGATCTGAAGAAGCGCGGCATCCTGGTCGACCGCGACGAGGACGGCTACCTGCTGCAGATCTTCACCAAGCCGATCGGCGACCGCCCCACCGTGTTCTACGAGTTCATCGAGCGCCACGGTTCGCTCGGCTTCGGCAAGGGCAACTTCAAGGCGCTGTTCGAGTCGATCGAGCGCGAGCAGGAGCGCCGCGGCAACCTGTGAGCGTCGCGGAACTCTGAGTCGCGAGACTCTGGGCACGGTCGGCGTACCGTGGGCACGAGCGGCTGAGCACGGTCGAGGAGGAGCAGGGAGATGGCGTACTACCGGCAGCTGGGCAGCATCCCGCCCAAGCGGCACACCCAGCACCGCACACCCGAAGGCGGGCTGTACTACGAGGAGTTGATGGGCGAGGAGGGGTTCTCCTCCGATTCATCGCTGCTCTACCACCGGGGCATCCCGTCCGCCGTGGTGAACGCGGTGCCGTGGGAGCTGCCGGACCAGTCCACGGTGCCCAACCATCCCCTGCTCCCCCGCCACCTCAAGCTCCACGAGCTGTTCGCCGGCCAGGAGTGGAAGGCCGCGGACGTGGTGAGCGGCCGGCGCCTGGTCCTCGGCAACGGCGACGTGCGGATCTCGTACGTCGCGGCCGGGGCGCCGAGTGAGCTGTACCGCAACGGGCTCGGCGACGAGTGCGTGTACGTGGAGTCCGGCTCCGGCACGGTGGAGACGGTGTTCGGTTCGCTGGAGGTCGGCCAGGGCGACTACGTGATCATCCCGCGGGCGACCACGCACCGCTGGGTGCCGTCCGGGGACGAGCCGCTGCGGGCGTACTGCATCGAGGCGAACAGCCACATCACGCCGGTGAAGCGTTACCTCTCCAAGTACGGGCAGCTGCTGGAGCACGCGCCCTACTGCGAGCGGGACTTCCGCGGGCCGGTCGGGCCGCTCGTGGTCGATGCCCCCGGGGACGTCGACGTGCTGGTCAAGCACCGCGGCCCGAACGGGATCTCGGGCACCCGCTACACCGTGCCGCACCACCCGTTCGACGTGGTGGGCTGGGACGGCTGCCTGTACCCGTACGTGTTCAACATCCGGGACTTCGAACCGATCACCGGGCGGATCCACCAGCCGCCGCCGGCCCACCAGGTGTTCGAGGGCAACGGATTCGTGATCTGCAACTTCGTTCCCCGCAAGGTGGATTACCACCCGCTGTCGATCCCGGTGCCGTACTACCACGCCAACGTGGACAGCGACGAGGTCATGTTCTACTGCGGGGGCGACTACGCGGCCCGCAAGGGCTCGGGCATCGCCCAGGGTTCGATCTCGCTGCACCCGGGCGGGCACACCCACGGCCCGCAGCCGGGCGCGTACGAGCGCAGCATCGGCGTGGAGTTCTTCGACGAGCTCGCGGTCATGGTGGACACGTTCCGCCCGCTGGAGCTGGGCGAGGGCGGCCGGGCGAGCGAGGACGCCGACTACGCGTGGACGTGGGCGGGGCGGGGGCCCGGGCGATGAGCGCCACCGGCTCCTCGGTCCCGGAACTGTTCCGCGGACTCTTCGACGACGCGGCGGTGTTCCCGCCGGGGAACCTTCCGGTCGTCGAAGCGGTGCCCGCGCACCGCGCCCACCGTGCGGCCTGGTACGCCGACGCGGTCGGCCCCTTCCTCTGCGGGGCGGGCCGGTTGGGCGAGCTGGCCGCGGCAGTGGAGGGCAGCGGGCCGCTCAGGATCGGGCTGGTGCTGCCGGGGGGCAGTGCCGAGCTCGGGCCGGCGCTCGACGCCGCCGCGCCGTTCGAGGTCGCGGGCGTCGAGCTCGCGACCCTCGACGTGCACGAGGCCGTGGCCGAGCTGGACCGGCTGCTGCCGCCGGACGTGCCCGCCGCGGTCGAGCTGCCGCGTGAACTCCTGCGCGGGGACGGGCTGGACGAGACGCTGGACGCCTTGGTCGACAGCGCCTACCGGGCGAAGTTCCGCACAGGCGGGACCGTCGCCGGGGCTTTCCCGGGCGAGGACGAGCTGGCCGCGTTCCTGACCGGCTGCGCGCTGCGCGGTCTGCCGTACAAGTGCACGGCCGGGCTGCACAACGCCGTCCGGCACACCGATCCGGTGACCGGCTTCGAGCACCACGGCTTCCTCAACGTGCTCCTGGCCGCGCAGGAGACGGACCGCGCCACGGCCGCCGAGGTACTGGCCGAGCGCGACGGCGACGTGCTGGCCAAGGCCGTCCGCGCCCTGAGTGCCCATCAGGTTACGGTGATCCGCAACTCGTTCACCGCGTTCGGCACCTGCAGCATCGCCGAACCCCTGGACGACCTGGCCGTGCTCGGCCTGCTGTCGCCCAGCCCACTTGCCCAGGAGGACCGTTGAGCATCCCCCGCAGCTGGCTCGCCAGCGCCCAGGACTCGCCGTTCGGCGTGCACAACCTGCCGTACGGTGTCTTCACCGCCGCCGACCAGCCCGGGCGGCGCCGGATCGGCGTGCGCGTCGGGGACTTCGTGCTCGACGCCGGGGCGGCTGCCGGCTCCGCCGGGGCGCCGTCGGCGCTGCTGGCCGCGGACTCGCTCAACCCGCTGATGGCGGCGGGGCGTTCGGCCTGGACGCAGGTGCGGGCCGACCTCACGCTGTGGCTGACGGACGAGTCCTACCGCGAGGCGCTGTCGCTGGCGCTGCTGCCGGTGGGCGAGGTCGAACTGCACCTGCCGTTCGAGGTCGCGGACTACGTCGACTTCTACGCGAGCGAGCACCACGCCACCAACCTGGGCCGGATCTTCCGCCCGGGCACGGAGCCGCTCACCCCCAACTGGAAGCACCTGCCGATCGGTTACCACGGGCGGGCCGGCACGGTCGTCGTGTCCGGCACGCCCGTGGTGCGCCCGCACGGGCAGCGCAAGGCGCCGGCCGACGCGGCGCCGTCCTTCGGCCCGTCGCGCCGGCTGGACATCGAGGCCGAGGTCGGCTTCGTCGTCGGCGCGCCGTCCCGGCTCGGGCGGCCGGTCGTCCTGGACGACTTCCGCGAGCACGTGTTCGGCGTCTGCCTGGTCAACGACTGGTCCGCGCGCGACATCCAGGCCTGGGAGTACGTGCCGCTCGGCCCGTTCCTCGGCAAGTCCTTCACGACCTCGGTCTCGCCGTGGATCGTCCCGCTCGACGCCCTCCAGCACGCCCGGGTCAGCCCGCCGGAGCGCGACGTCGAGCCGCTGCCGTACCTGGACGACCGCGGTGGCGAGCCGTGGGGCCTGGACCTGGCGATGGAGGTCCGCCTGAACGGGCACCTCGTCTCCCGGCCGCCGTTCGCGTCGATGTACTGGACGGCGCAGCAGCAGCTCACCCACATGACGGTCAACGGCGCGTCGCTGCGCACGGGTGACCTGTTCGCCTCGGGGACGGTCAGCGGGCCCGAACCGGACACCCGGGGTGCGCTGATCGAGCTGACCTGGAACGGCGAGGAGCCGCTGAAGCTGCCGGACGGCACGACGCGGACGTTCCTGGAGGACGGCGACGTGGTGACCATCACGGCGACGGCGCCGGGCCCGGACGGGACGGTCGTCGGGTTCGGCGAGGTCACGGGGCAGGTCGAGCCCTAACGGGCGGCGGACAGATAGCAACCAACAGATGACAGCTGACAGATTTCATCTTCTGTCAGCTGTCATCTGTTGTACGTTCGGCCTAGTACGGTGGGCGGCAGGGACAGGGATCTTCGACACCGACGAAGGGGAGCGGGCCCGATGAGTGACGAGGTGCAGGTCCACCAGGACGGCGGGATCGGGCGGATCACGCTGCACCGGCCGAGGGCGCTCAACTCCCTCACCCACGGCATGATCACGGCCGTCCACGCGGCGCTGGACGCGTGGGCCGCGGACGACACCGTGCGCGCCGTCGTCCTGACCGGAGCCGGCGAACGTGGGCTCTGCGCCGGCGCCGACATCCGGGCCCTGCACGACGACGCCAAGGCGGGCGGCGCCGGCGCCCGGGCGTTCTTCCGCGACGAGTACCGGCTGAACGCCTTCATCGCCCGCTATCCCAAGCCGTACGTGGCGGTCATGGACGGCATCACGATGGGTGGCGGCGTCGGCCTCTCCGCCCACGGTGCGGTGCGGATCGTCACCGAGCGCTCCCTCGTCGCCATGCCCGAGACCCGGATCGGCCTGGTGCCGGACGTCGGCGGAAGCCGCCTGCTGGCCCATGCCCCGGGCGAGTTGGGCACCCACCTCGGCCTCACCTCCGCGTCGATGGGCCCCGGCGACGCCGTGCTGTGCGGCTTCGCGGACCACTTCGTCCCGTCCGCGAAGCTCCCGGCCCTGCTCGACGCCCTCGCCGAGGCCCCGGACGTGGCCACCGCTGTCGCCGCGCACGCCGAGCCCGCACCGCCCTCCGCCCTCGCGGCCCAGCGCGAGTGGATCGACGCCTGCTACGCCGCCGACACCGCCGAGGAGATCGTCGAGCGCCTCGTCGACTCCGGGGTGCCGGAGGCGAAGGAGGCCGCCGAGCTGGTCCTCGCCAACTCGCCGACGGCGGTCAAGTCCGCCCTCGCCGCGCTGCGCCGGGCCCGGTCGCTGCCCTCGCTGGAGGCGGTGCTCGACCAGGAGTACCGCGTCTCGTGCACGGCGCTGGACAGCCACGACCTGGTCGAGGGCATCCGCGCCCAGGTGATCGACAAGGACCGCAACCCGCGCTGGTCCCCTGCCTCGCTCGCCGAGGTGACGGGGGCCGACGTGGCACGCCACTTCGCCCCGCGTGAGGGCGACGAGCTCGGCCTGGCCTAACCCGCGCACCCGGCCGGACCGCGACCACTCGCCGGATACGCTGATCCGCCTGCCCGTTGAGCCCCGTCGAGAGCCGCCATGAACCGCCCGGCCCCGCCGCTGCCGCCCCCGGACACCGATCCGCTGTCCCCCGTGCCGCTCGGCGACCAGGTGCACGGGCTCGTGTTGGAGGGCCTGATAAGCGGGCGGTGGCAACCCGGCGACCGGATCGTCGAGCGGCATTTGCCGCCGAGTTGAACGTCAGCCAGGCGCCGGCACGCGAGGCCCTACGCGCGCTGCAGGCCCTCGGGCTGCTCGACGCCGAGCCCAACCGGGCCCGCCTGCCCGCTGGCGACGACGTCGCCGAAGGCATCCTGCGCGGCCTGTACCGGTACCGCGCCGCCGAGTCGCCAACACCCGCCGAGGCACCGCGGTTCCAGCTGCTCGCCTCGGGTGCGGCCGTGCGTTGGGCCCTGGTGGCGCAGCGGCTGTTGGGCGAGGAGTGGGGTGTGGCGACGGACGTGCGGTCGGCGCCGTCGTGGACGGAGCCGCGCCGAGGCGATGGGCTGCGATGCGCGGCAGCCCGGGTCCCGTGCGTAACCCGGGCGCTGGTAGGGGCACCGGGCCCGGGGCTGGCGGTCAGCGACTGGATGCGGCCCGGGGTGGGACCCGTGACGACCGTCTCGCATGCCAAGACTGGCGCGAGGCGGGGCGCGTCGTAGATCGTTGGGTGGTCAGGCGCGCCCGTGCGGCGCCGAGCAGCGGAATGGGAGTCGACGGCGATGACCGAGACCGAGACCTACGAGACGATCCTGGTCGAGCGCAGGGGCCGGGTGGGGCTGATCACGCTCAACCGGCCGAAGGCGCTCAACGCGCTGAACACGCGGCTGATGAACGAGGTCGTCGCGGCGGCCACCGCCTTCGACCGGGACCCGGAGATCGGCTGTCTGGTGATCACCGGGTCGGAGAAGGCCTTCGCGGCGGGCGCCGACATCAAGGAGATGCAGGGCAACCAGTTCCCGGACGTCTACCTCGACGACTGGCTGGGCCCGTGGGACCGGCTCGGTCAGCTGCGCAAGCCGGTCGTCGCGGCGGTGGCCGGCTTCGCGCTCGGCGGCGGCTGCGAGCTGGCGATGCTTTGCGACATCCTGCTGGCGGCGGACACCGCGAAGTTCGGGCAGCCGGAGATCAAGCTCGGTGTGATCCCGGGCATCGGCGGCTCGCAGCGGCTGACCCGGGCGATCGGCAAGGCGAAGGCGATGGAGCTGTGCCTGACCGGCCGGATGATGGGCGCCGAGGAGGCCGAACGGGCCGGCCTGGTCTCCCGGATCGTCCCGGCCGACCAGCTGCTGGCGGAGGCGCTGGCCACCGCCGAGACCGTCGCGGCGATGTCCACGCCGGCGGCGATCATGATGAAGGAGAGCGTCAACCGCGCCTTCGAGACCACGCTGGCGGAGGGCGTCCGCTTCGAGCGCCGCCTCTTCCATGCGGCGTTCGCGACCGCGGACCAGAAGGAGGGCATGAACGCCTTCGCCGAGAAGCGGCCGCCGGCGTTCATCAACCGCTGAGCGAGGACGGGGAAAGACGGACGGCGGACGATTGACGGGTAACAGATGACACCGAACAGATGACAGATGATGAAATCTGTCATCTGTTCGCCGTCCCCCGTCAGGCTTCCTCCGCCAGCACCGTATTGAGGCGGGCGAACCCGCTGCGGGTCGCGGCGACGACGATCTGGTCGCCCGGGCCGAGGCGTCGGGTGCGGTCGGCGTAGTTCCACTGCAGGTGCGGGCTGCGGGCGACCCGCGCGGCGATCACCCGGACGCCGTCCGGGTCCTCCAGGTCGTGACGGTTCATGCCGATCAGCCCGCTGCCGTCCTCCACCGTCAGCTCCGCGATCAGCAGCACGTGCCGGAACACCGAGAGGGTGCCCAACACCTCACGCCCCATCAGGGCCGCGGCGAACGCGGGCGCCGCCAGGTAGGACACGGAACGCGACGCCGCGTTGTCCAGCGTCGCGTAGAAGTGGCCGGCGAAGTTGTCGTCGAACAGCCGCACCACCACCCGCACGTCGGGGTTGCCGTGGCGCGCCTCCAGCGCCGCCTCCAGGTTGGTGGCGTCGTCGCCGCTCACCGCGACCACCGCCCGGCTGTGCTTCAGGCGGGCCCTGCGCAGCTGCTCCTCGAACGGGCCGTCCCCGAGGACGACCGGGATGCCGAGCGCCCGGACGGCGGCGATGCCGCGCGCCTGCGGGTCGCGCTCCATGCAGACCACCGGGACCCCCAGCTCGTGGAGTTGGCCGACGACGCGGGTGCCGACGTTGCCGAGGCCGACGACGATCACGTGGTCCCGGGTACCCGCGCTCGGGTTGCGGGGCTGGCCGCGCCGCCCGGAGGCGAGCACCTCGACCACGATCGCGGTGGCGACCGGCGCGAACGTGATGCCGCAGAGCGTGATCACCACCTGCGCGGCCCGCTGCCATACGCCGCCCGTCCCCGTCCCGGCCGCGATGTCGGAGGGCTGGTCGGGCTGGGCCGCGCCGGCGAGGTCGAGCAGCGAGATGTAGACGGTCCAGCCGAAGTCCCGGCTCAGGTACCAGAGCACCGCGAAGGACATCAGCACGGCGGCGAGCGCGATGAGCAGCATCAGCCGCATCCGGGCGCTGGTGAAGTAGCGGGCGGTGTCGAGCAGCCGCCAGCGCAGGCGCCGCGCCCAGCTGATCGGTTCGCGCGGTTCAACCGGCAGCGCCTGGAGGGCGGCGATCCCGCCCTCGTCGTCGACCACCGCGGACATCGCTTCGGCCGCCTCAGCGGCTTCAGCGGCTTCGGCCGGGCGGCGCGGACCGGGGACACCGGCGACACCACCACTGGCACCGTCGCCGGCACCGACGCGCACCGGTCCGTCGTCCCCGAACTCGCTCGCGAGCCGGACGAACTCGGCGGAGCCGCCCTCCTGTTCGGGCATCAGCCGGATCTTGCTGAGGTCCTGACGGTCGATGCGGTCGGCGACGACGCAGAGCCGGTCGGAGGTGATCGCGTCGTCGAAGGCGATGTGCAGGAAGCGCCCGCCGACCGCGACCGAGTTGGGCCGGCCGAGCGCGGCCGCGGCGAACGCGGGTGCGGCGGTGGCGGACCCGGAGAGCGCGGCGCCGTTCTTGAGGAGGCGTTCGATGTTCTCCCCGAGGCGCTGGTTGAACATCCGCAGGACGATCCGGATGTTCGGGTTGTGGCCCTGGGCGCTGAGCGCTGCGTGGATGTTCTCCTGGTCGTTGCCCTCGACGAGGGCGAGGCCGCGCGCGGTCTCGATGGACACCGCGCGCAGCGCCTCGTCGGTGATGCTGCCGTACTCGACGACGGCCGAGACGCCGGTCAGTTGCTCGATCTGCGGTGCGTGGTCGCGGTCACGGTCCGCGACCAGGACGACGACCGGGACCTCGTAGTGCTCGACGAGTTCCAGGATCAGCCGGTGGGCCAGCGCGTTCCCGCCGCAGACGACGAAGTGCTGGCTGATCGGTTCGACCGGAGGGGTCCCCCACCCTTCTGAAGTCATACCGCCGGATGATATCGACGACAGGTGTTCGGAAGGTGTCGTTCCGGGAATCGCCGCACCCCCGAACGGCGGTATCGCACGAGCGGTTCGTGACCGGTGCGTCGAGGGTGGGTGTCGTCCCCCGTCCCTTCCCCGCCCGAGGAGGCACCACCGTGGTTCCCCCGATCATCTCCCCCGACGGTTCCCCAGACCAGGGCCCGCTCGGGCTGCTCGCCAAGGCCGCCTGGCAGGTCCTGCTGCTCGCCGGGCTGGCCTCGCTCGGCCTCGGCGTCGTCGTCTTCGCCTGGCCGCGCGAGACCCTGCTGGTGGTGGGCGTGCTGTTCGGCCTGTACCTGCTGGTCATCGGGATCGTCCAGCTGGTCGCGGCGTTCGGCACGCACGCCACCACCGCGCTGCGGGTGCTGGCGTTCATCAGCGGCGCGATCTGCGTGCTGCTGGGGTTGCTCTGCTTCCGCAGCGCGGCGCAGTCGCTGCTGCTGCTCGCGCTCTGGATCGGCATCGGCTGGCTGTTCCGGGGCATCACCCAGCTCGCCGCCGCCCTCTCCGACCCGCACATGCCCGCGCGCGGCTGGCAGGGGTTCGCAGGCGTGGCGAACACGCTGGCCGGTGTGCTGCTGATGGTGTGGCCGGTTGGTTCGATCGCCGCGTTGGCGGTCCTGGCAGGTTGCTGGCTGCTGATCCTCGGCCTGATCGAGATCGTGACGGCGCTCCAGATGCGCAGCCGGGCGAAGCGGATCCCCTCCGGCGTGTAGCGGGTCCCGTCGGGTGGGCGACCGCCGTTCGCCGGACGGGCGCAGCCCTGGCTACGGCCTGGGCGCGTAGCCGATCCGGAAGGTCGCGGCCTCCAGCCGGTCGGCGCCGATCCGGACGTCCGTGAGCCGCTCGGCGAGGGCGAACGCGGACTCGGTGTTGAGGTCGGTGTTCTTGTCGTCGAGCCGGAACCCGCAGGACGTCAGCAGCTCCGGTATGCCTGGGGCGTCGGCGTCCGAGCCGTCCCGCTGGGCGGGGAAGAGCGGTTCGAAGTGGAGCCGGCAGGCCGCGCCCTCCCACCAGTTGAAGTGGTCGACGGCGTTGACGTTGCGGAAGTGCGAGACGGCGCGGGTGCCGTCGGCGAGGCGGGGCAGGAGGTCCCAGAGGCTGCCGAGGTACCCGTAGGGTTCGACGGCGAGGGCCCAGCCGTCAAGTTCGGTGACGGCGACGAGGAGCCGGTCGGCGTACTCGTCGTCGTCGAACAGGGCCCCGGCCTCCTCGTCCTCGCCGTCGTCGAAGGTCTCCCAGGCGGTGACGACCGCGCCCAGGCCGGTGACCTCCCGGCCCGGGGCGGCGTCGAAGCGGCGCAGCAGTTCTTCGGTGCCGATGCCCTGGACGTGTGTCAGGCAGTAGGCCTCGCCGAGCAGGGGGTAGCTCTCGGCGAACCATGTGAAGTCGGTGGCGTGTGCGGTCATGGGCCGATGCTGCCAGACGGCTGTGACACCGTCAGAGCCAGGTCGGCCGGTCGGCTCCCCAGCGGCCGGGCGGGCGGGACCAGTTGGTGGGCGCACCGTCGTAGGCGATGGGCGGCAGGGCGTGACGCAGGCGTCCGTAGGCGGAGTCGGTCTCGGTGAGGTACCGCGCCGGGTCGTAGGGGGCGGTCTCCGTAGGCGTGCCGGTCGCGGCGGGTTCGGCGGCGGCTGCCTCGGCGAGTCGGATGTCGTGGAGGAGCCAGGAGGCGGTGCCGGCGAGGGAGAAGCGCAGGTGCCGGCCGCCGGGGCGGCCGGTGCGCTGGTCGGTGAGGGCGCGCAGGACGGCGGCGGCGATGAGGTAGCCGGTGCCGTGGTCGAGTGCCTGGGCGGGGAGGGCGCCGGGGCGGCCGTCGGGGGCGGCCTCGTGGGCGGCGATGCCGACGCCGGCCTGGACGAGGCTGTCGAAGCCGCGGCGTCCGGCCCAGGGCCCGGTCCAGCCCCAGGCGCAGAGCTGGACGACGATCAGGCCGGAGCGGCGGTCGAGGAGGGCGTCGGGGGCGAGGCCGTGGGCGTCGAGGGCGCCGGGGCGGTAGCCGGTGATGACGGCGTCGGCGGTGGCGAGGAGTTCTTCGAAGGTGGCGCGGTCGGCGGGGTCGGCGAGGTCGAGGCGTGCGGTGCGCTTGCCGAAGCCGGTGTCGGCGTGGGCGTCGTCGGCCTCGGGAAGGTGGGGCGAGTCGATCCGCAGCACGTCGGCGCCGAGGAGGGCGAGGGTGCGGGTGGCGACCGGGCCGGCGATGACCCGGGTGAGGTCGAGGATTCGGATGCCGGCGGCGGGCAGGGGGTCAGGGCCGAGCGGGCGAGGTGTGGCGGATGCCGGGCCGTCCGGGCCGTCGGGGCCGTCGGGGCCGATGATGCGGGTCTCGACCAGGGGGTGCACGGTGTCGCTCATCGGCGCAACGGCCACCGCGAGCGCCCCCGCCTCGTACGCGCGTTCCTGGATCAGTTCGGCGGGCTGTTCGCTCAGCACCTTGGCGAGTTGCTCGGGCCCGGCGCCCTCGGGCAGGCCGAGGGCGGCGAGCAGCCGGGCGCGGTGGTGCGGGTAGTTGGCGTGGGTGCGGACCCATCCGTCGGCGGTGCGCCAGAAGCCCGAGTGCGGGGCGAAGCTGACGGGCGCGCGGCCGTCGACGGTCAGGTGGCGTTCGCTGACGAAGGCAGTGGCGACGGCGCCCTGGTCGACCCGGACGGCGGGGACGGGGCCGCCTGCCCGGTGGGCGGCGAGTTCGGCGGCGGCGAGGGAGCAGGCGGCGACAGTGGCCCGGGCGAGGCGGCGCACGGGCAGTCCTGAGGGCAGAACGGTGTCGGGGCCGTGGAAGGAGACCCGGTCCAGCAGTTCGGCGGAGCCGCCGAGGGCGGCCCAGGCGTGTGCGGTGGGGCCGTCGACGGGCGTGGGCTCGGCGGACGGCCGCCCGGGCGAGTCCTGCTCAGGGGACGTCCGGGTGGGGGACGTCCGGGTGGGGGACGTCCGGGCGGGGGACGCCTGAGCGGAAGGTCCCTGGGCGGGAAACGTCTGTCCGGAGGACGTCTGGGCGGCAGGGAACTGCTCGGCCGGGGGTATCGGACGCTCTGTCATGTACGGCATTGTGCTCCGGTTCCCGGGTTGCCGCCGTGACGCCCACCACCCGCCCGCCATCCGGCTGTCTCCGGTCCGCCGTGGGCCCGGTCCCGTCCCAACACCCCACCGGGCCGTGCCGATCGGCGGATGGAGCGCGGACGGCCGACGGATAGGGTGCGGCCGGGGTGCCGCTGCGGCGCCCGTACGGGGACAGGGGGCCTGAATGCACGCGGTCCGCCGTCTCGACCTGGGCTACTTCGTCCGGCCGGCCGCCGAGGTGGGCGGCCCGCGGCCGCGGGCCGAACCGGTGCTCGCCCCCACGGGGGCGGTGCTCGCCCGGCGGGCGGCGCTCGAAGGTGTGGCACAGCCGCTGCCCGACTATCCGCGGTGGCTGGACCGGCTGACCGCGTGCGGGCCGCGCCGGGTGCTGTTCGCGCACGACAACGCGGTGTGGGAGCCGGCCGGCTAGGGCCTCGGGCGCCTCGCGGACCGGCCGGGCGCGACGCCGAAAGGCGTACGCCCAGAACACCCAGAAGATCGAGAAGGCCCAGAAGGTGATCAGAAGGTGAAGCGCAGCGCCCGGATGCGGTTGTCGAAGCTGGACGGGACGAGATCCGGCTCGCCGACCGACCGCAGCCCGGGCAGGCGGGTGAACAGCTCCCGGAACAGCACCTTCATCTCCTGCCGGGCCAGGTGCGCCCCGAGGCAGTAGTGCGGACCGCCGCCGCCGAAGCCCAGGTGGGGGTTGGGGGTGCGGGTGATGTCGAAGGCCTCCGGGTTGGTGAAGACCGTCTCGTCGCGGTTGGCCGACCCGAAGAAGAGGACGGCCTTCTCGCCCGCCCGCAGCAGTGGTCCGCCGGGGCCGCCGAGCTCGTGGTCGACGGCCAGGGTGCGGCGGAACTGGATGATCGGGGTGGCGTGGCGGACGATCTCGTCGACCGCGCCGCCGAGCCGCCCGTCCAGGTCGCCGAGGAGCAGGGCGCGCTGGTCGGGGTGGGCGGTGAGCAGGTGCAGGCCGTGGGCGAGCGCGTTGCGGGTGGTCTCGACGCCGGCGACGAGCAGCAGGGAGAAGAAGGCGCCGAGCTCGCGGCCGGTGAGCCGGCGCCCGTCGACGTCGGCAGTGACGAGGGCGGTGACAAGGTCGTCGGCGGGCGCGCGGCGGCGCCGACGGCCGATCGCCGCGACCATGAGCTGCATCCGGGCGAGCGCCGCCAGCCCGCGGCCGGGCACCCGGAGGCGGCGGCGCAGCGCTCGGGCGACGCCGGTGTGTTCGGAGGCGTGGTTGACCTGGTCGAGGACGGCGCGGCGGGGGCGCTCGGGGATGCCCATCATGTTGCAGATCACCTGGAACGGGAGTTCGGCGGCGACTGCGGTGACGAAGTCCTCGGGCCGGTTCCGCTCGACGTCGTCGACGAGGCGTACGACGACGCGGCGGATGTCGTCCTCGGCCTTGGCGAGGAGGCGGGGGGTGAAGGCGCGGGAGACGACTCGGCGCAGCTGGGCGTGGCGGGGGTCGTCCAGGTTGACCATGGAGTCGCCGAATAGGGCCCGGACCCAGCGGGACGGTTCGGGAGTGGTGACGCCGGGGGCGCTGCGGAAGACGGCGGGGGTGCGGCTGGCCTCGACCACGTCGGCGTGACGGACCAGGGCGTGGTAGCCGCGGCCGCCGGCGCGGTCGCCGACGTAGAGGGGGGTGGAGCGGCGGCGCAGTTCGGCGAAGGCGGCGGCACGGGTGGGGGCGGGGAGCTGCCAGAAGCGCGGGCCGGCGAGGTCGGGTGCGGGACCAGGGGCGAGGGTGGACCCGGCCTTGACGGGTGCAGCCGGGCCGGTCGTGGTGTCCATGGCCGGGTCTCCTGGTGGTTCCGCAGCGCTGACGCTGGCACCGGGGTGTGCTCATCGTACGTGGATGTGCACATTTAGTAACCGAAGGATGGGTGATGTCAAATCACCCTGATGGTCGTACGAGCAGCTGCGCGCCTGGCCGGCTCGTCGGTCGGCCGGTCCGGCCGGAACGGCCGGGCAGCGTCAGTCAAGGCCGGGCCGGTCAGGTCAGCCGCGGTGACGGGCTCCGGCGACGCGGGCGGGCATGGTCTCACGAGACGGAACCGGCCAATACCGGAGGGTGCGGTCCGAGCGCGGCCCGGCGGGTGCGACGATGAGTGCCATCGTGATGACCGACCGGATCCGCTCGCTGCGCGCCGTGGTCTTCGCCGCGCTGTGCGTGGCGCTGGCCGCCGCGGCGCACGTCGCCATGGGCGGAGCCGGGGTGTCGCCACCGGTCCTGACCGGCGCCTGCGGTGCGGTCCTCGGCGTGACCTGGCTGCTCGCCGGGAGGCGGCGCGGGCTCGGGGTGATCGGCGCCTGGATGGTCGCGGCGCAGACCGCGCTGCACCTTCTGTTCGAACGCGCCGGGGCGCTCGCGCCCACGGGCGGCGGGCTCGGCCGGCTCACCGGCACGGACTGGGCGGCCCTGCTGCTCTGCAACCCCGACCGGGTGCCGGGCGGGTTGTCGCCCGACGACCTGGCCAGGATGGCCGGACTCGACCCGGACGCTCCACCGGCCGCCGGGCTGCGGCACGGTCTCGGCTCTGCCGCGGCCTCGGGGGGTGGTCTCGGCGACGGCATGGCGACGGACCTGACCGGAATGGCCGGGATCACCAGGATGGGCGACATGCCTGGCATGCCTGGGATGTCCTCCGCATCCGGCGCGACCGACGCCTCCGGTCATGCCATGGCCGCCCACGGGATGGCACACGGCATGTCCCACGGGATGTCGGTGGGGATGGTCGCCGCCCACGTGCTGGCCGCGTTGGCCTGTGCACTGCTGCTCTGGCGCGGTGACGCCGCGCTGGTCCGGATCTTCGAACTGCTCGGCGCCGTCGTCGCGGTCACGCTGCTGGTCCCGCTGCTGGCTCTTTGCGCGCGCCCCTCCGGCTTCCGCCCGCCGACCCCGCCCCGGCCCGCCGACCGGCGGACCCGGCTGCCGCGGCAGGTGCTGCTCACGCACGCCGTCGTGCGACGCGGGCCGCCCGCGCTCGCCCTCGCCTGCTGACGCGCCCGTCGTCCACGTTCCATCCGCCTCACCCGGCCGGCCACCGCCGCCGGGGGCACCGCGACGGGCAGGTCGCCCTGCCGTCCGACCGAGCGCGCTGCG
The DNA here is from genome assembly GCF_053596725.1 of Kitasatospora sp. NPDC001660. Classification (NCBI taxonomy): domain Bacteria; kingdom Bacillati; phylum Actinomycetota; class Actinomycetes; order Kitasatosporales; family Streptomycetaceae; genus Kitasatospora; species Kitasatospora sp. NPDC001660. The sequence goes on from NZ_JBSFGU010000012.1 coordinate 27,649, forward strand.
CCGCCGTGCCGCCAGGGCCCGGGCCCGTACCTGCCGCCGTCCCTCCACTCGGGTTCGGTGCGCGGCGCGGACGACCCATGGACGCCGACGGCGCCGCCCGGGGCGGCGCCGCTCCCAGCCCTTCCCTCAGGACCCTTCATGCCTGACTACGGCGGCGCACCGGCTTTGCCCGGCGCCCTCGTCCTACCGATGCGGGCCGCCCGGCCCGTCCTCTTCCAGCCGGGCCAGCAGGCTCGCGGACCACTCCGCCGACGGGCCGTCGGCCGCGCCCTCCGCCACCCGGCCGCGCAGCCGCTCCGCCCGCTCCAGCCAGTCCCGGCAGCCCGCGCAGCGGGCGACGTGGCCGTCCAGACGGCCGTCCGAGAGCCCGGCCGCCTCGCCGTCGAGGCGGGCGGACAGGGCGGTACGGAACTGCGCGCATCTCATATGGCCATCGTCCACCAGAGCTTCGACGGTCGGCGCGGCCGGGTCGGAGGCCGCCGTGGATGACGATCAGCTCACCGCGCTCGCCCTGACCGCCCGGGCCGGCCGGGCACCGGATGTCGAGGCCTTCATCCGCGCCACCCAGCGGGACGTGTGGCGGTTCGTCGCCCACCTGACCGACGTGCAGTCCGCCGACGACCTCGCCCAGGAGACGTTCCTGCGGGCGCTGCGCAGCCTGCCCGGGTTCGCCGGGCGCTCCTCGGCCCGCACGTGGCTGCTGTCGATCGCCCGGCGCACCGTGATCGACCGGTACCGGACGGCAGCCGCCCGGCCGCGCCTGGCTGCGCTGCCGGACTGGCAGGAGGCCGCGGAGCGACAGGGGGCCGGGCCGGCGGCCGGATTCGAGGACGGGATCGCGCTCGGCGACCTGCTCGACCGGGTGCCCGCGCAGCGGCGGGAGGCGTTCGTGCTGACGCAGGTGGTCGGCCTGAGCTACGCCGAGGCAGCCGAGGTGGTGGGGTGCCCGGTCGGCACCGTCCGGTCCCGGGTCGCCCGGGCCCGGGAGGAGCTGATGGCCCGACTGCGGGCGGCCGACAGCGGGGGGCTGGCGGCGGTCTGCTGAGCTCGGCGTGCCGGCGGGGGGCTGACAGGAGGCAGCCGACAGCCGACAGGTTTCAGATGACAGATGACAGATTTCGAAATCTGTCATCTGTCATCTGTCGGTTGTTCGCCTCCCCTCGGCGACGAGGGCCGGCCCGGCGAGCAGGCCGGGCAAGCAGGCCGGGCAAGCAGGCCGGTGGACCGCTGGAGCCTCGTCGTGGCCGCCGGGCTGCTCTCGTTCGTCGCGATGCTCGACATGAACGTGGTCAACCTGGCGCTCACCGACATCTCGGCCGGCCTGCACGTCTCCACCGGGGACGCCCAGTGGGCCGCGCCGGGTGACCAACTCCCCCTCGTCGCACTGCTGTTGCCCGCCGGGCGGTGGGTGGATCAGGTCGGCACTCCTCGGCCCTCCTGCTGGCCGTCGGCTGCTTCGCGGCGTGCAGCGCGCTCGCCTCTGATGATGACCGCCTCGCCGCCCGGACGGCTGGCCACCGCGGCTCCGCCGTCCAGCTCTCCCGCAGCCGCGGTTTCGCCCTCGGCCCCGCCCTCGCCAGATCACCCTGCTGCGCCACCCTGACCAGCTCGCGCGCCTCACCGGGGATCGGCGCGCTCCACGAGCCCGGCGTGCAGATCCTGATCGGCTCGGACGGCCACATCTTCGGCGACCTTCGCGAAGTCCGAGGTGTCCGAGAGTCAGGAGGAGTCCAGGGAGTTCGGGGGCGGGGCATAGGCTGGCCGGATGGCCGAACCCACCGTCCTGCGGGACGATCTCGACCTGCCCGTCCGGCTCGCCCCGGGCCCGGTGCGGCGGGTCGTCTCGCTGGTGCCGTCGCTGACCGAGTCGATCGCCGCCACCGCCCCCGGGCTGCTGGCCGGCGCCACCGACTGGTGCACCCACCCGGCCGGACTGGCCGTCCCGCGGATCGGCGGCACCAAGAACCCGGACGTGCCGCGGGTCCTCTCGCTCGCCCCGGATCTCGTCCTCGCCAACGACGAGGAGAACCGGCGGCCGGACCTCGACGCGCTGCGGGCGGCCGGCGTGCCCGTGTGGGTCACCGACATCCGCACCGTCGACGGCGCGTTCCGCTCCCTGGACCGGCTGCTGACCGTCGCCTGCGGCCTGCCGCGGCCGGGCTGGCTGGACGGGGCGGAGGCGGCGTGGCGGGAGGTGACGTGGCGGGGGACGGACGGTCCGCGGGCGATCGTGCCCATCTGGCGCCGCCCGTGGATGGTCCTCGGCCGCGACACCTTCGCCGGGGACGTGCTCCGCCGCCTCGGCGTGCGGCTCGTCCACTCCAGGCACGCCGAACGCTACCCGGCCATCCCGCTGCCCGAACTGCTCGCCTGCGCACCTGACTTGGTGATCCTACCGGACGAGCCGTACCGATTCGCCGCCGACGACGGCCCCGAGGCGTTCCCGGGAGTGCCGACGGCGCTGGTCAGCGGGCGCCACCTGACCTGGTACGGACCCTCGCTCGCGCAGGCCCCGGCGGTGCTCGGCGAGGCGCTGGGTCACCCGTTCGCACAAGGCGGGATCACGCCCCCGTAGGATGACCGCCACTCGCCGGGACCGCCGGCGATCAGGTGGGGGAACCAGACATGGCAGTAAGGACATCCCGGCGTGCGCTGGTGATGGTGTCGGCTGCGGCCGTCTCGACGGCCGTCCTGGCCGGGTGCGGCAGCAAGTCCGCGACGACCGGCACCAACGCGGCGTCGGGCACGACGGCGGTGGCCGCGAGCGCCTCGCCCGGTGACACGGCCGCGGCGAGCGTGTCCGTCAGTCCGTCCGCGAGTGCGACGCCGTCGCCGTCCGCGAGCGCCGGCGCCACCGGCAGCCCGAGTGCGACGGCAGCGAGCAAGTCGGCCAAGGCGAGCCCGTCGCCGAGCGCGAGCAGCGCCAAGCCCGGCGCGGCCAAGCCGTCCGCCGAGAGCGCGGAGAAGCCGCCCGCCCAAGCCGCCCCCGTCGCCGCGGCCCCTGCGCCGACCGCCAAGCCCGGCCCCGTCGCACCCCCGCCACCACCCGCGCCCGAGGGCCCGCACACCCCGCCGTTGCAAAGCAGCTGCAAGCCGAGCAAGCCGCAGCCGGACGAGCCCAAAGACGCCGTCGGCGCCGCACTCACCGCCGCGGCGGGCCAGGCCCGCACGCTCACCCTCAGCAGCGGAGGCACCGACAAACTCCCGCCACTGCCCGTCAACCTGGTCAAGGCCATCGCCTGGCAGGAGAGCGGCTGGCAGTCCGGCATCCTCGCCTGCGACGGCGGGATCGGCTCCATGCAGGTCATGCCGAACACCGTCAGCTGGATGAACACCAAGTTCGGCACCCTCTCCGACCCGAAGACGCTGGCCGGCAACGTCCAGCTCGGCACCCAGCTGCTCGACTGGCTGGTCGCCTACTTCGGCGACTCCGGCTTCGGCGGCACGTACGATCTCTCGCCCGACCCCGCCACGGGGAAGACGCCGCTGCTCGACCTCGTCATCTCCGCCTACAACGCGGGCGCGGGCAACGTCCACTACAACACCGCCACCGACCCGGCCACCGGCGGGACCGTCGGCAGCCTCGTCATCCCGAACCCGGGCTACGTGGCCAACGTGAAGGCGCTCATGGCCGGCCAGCCCTGGAACAGGGCGGGCTGACGGCGAAGGGCCCGGAACGCACTCCGGCGTTCCGGGCCCTTCGGGCGTCGCGGTGTGTCCGTCAGCCTCGGGCGCCGGTGACGGCGGCGCCCAGCGCCTCCTTGATGCGCGGGCCGAGACGGCCGAAGCCCAGCTCCTTCATCGCCGCGCGCAGCAGCTCCTCGTCGCTGCGCTCGACCCCGTCGCCGTCCACCCAGCGGACGACCGCGAGCAGTTCCTCCGCCGAGTAGGCGGTCACGGGACGCCCGGGTGTGAAGTCCGGCTTCGCCGGGCGCCCGGCGGACTCGGGCGCAGCGGGCTGCTCGGTCTCGGCGGGCTGCTCCGGCTCGACCGCTTCTGCCGCGACGCCGGACTCCTCCTCCACCGGCGCAGGAGCCTCGGCGGCCGGCTCGACGGCCGGCTCGACGGCGGCCTCCGGCTCCTCCGTCACCTCGGCCTCGACGGCCACGGTCGCCTCGACCGCCTCCGGGGTCTCGGCGGTCACCTCGGCCGGAGCCTCGGCAGGGGCCTCGACCTCGGAGGTCGGCTCGACGGTCGGGTGGGCGGTCGACTCGTCCTCGACGGCGACCTCCGGCGCGACGGCCTCGGGCTCGACGGCGACGGGCGCGTCCGCCTCGACCGCTTCTGCCGCGACGCCGGACTCCTCCTCCACCGGGGCGGGAGCCTCGGCGGCCGGCTCCACGACGGCCACGGCCTCCGGCCCGGCGAGGTCGGCAGGCGCCTCGACCTCGGCGATCTCCCCGACAACGGCCTCCGTCTCGGCGGCCTCGGCGTCGGCCTCACCAGCAGGCTCGGCCTCCGCGAGTTCATCGGCAGCGGCCTCAACTGCCGTCTCCTCGACCACCTCGGCGGGCACCTCGACCTCGACGGCCTCCGGCACCTCAACAGCCGCCTCGGCGGCCACCTCGACCTCGGCAACCTCCAGCTCGACAGCCTCGCCCTCAACTGCCGCCTCCTCGACCACCTCGGCGGGCACCTCGACCTCGACGGCCTCCGGCACCTCAACAGCCGCCTCGGCGGCCACCTCGACCTCGGCGATCACCTCGACCGCAGCCTCGGACTCCTCGGCTTCGGCCGGCGCGTCCTCGGCCTCGACGAGTGCCGCAGCGGCGGCGGCCACGAGGTCGTCGGCCGCCGGGGACGGGGCCGGGAGGGAGACGACGGACGGCTCGGCCTCGGCCTCGGCCTCAGCGGACGGCGCCTCGGCGACGTCCTCCGAAACCGGAGCCGGAGCCGCGGCCTCCTCCGCCAGCCCGTCGCGCTGGCCGCCGGCCAGGGCCTGGCGGGCGGTGTAGGCGGCTTCGGCGGCGCGGCGGTCGGCCTTGGCAGCGGCGAGTTCGGCGAGCAGGTCGCCGAGGCCGGCCTCCTCCAGGGTGGCGCGCAGGCTGCGGATGGTGGGCAGGCGGTAGAGGGTGCCCTCGTCGGCGGCGAGCCGCTCGACGAGGTCGATGAGCTCGTCGAAGGGGAGGCCGTCGAGGTCGTGTTCGGGCAGGACGCGGGCGAGTTCGTGCAGGCCGGCGTTGATCGCGTCGAAGGTCTGCGCGGTCCGCTCGACCAGGGCGCCGTCGGCGGGGACGGTCGGGTGGGTGCCGAGGAGGGCGAGGGCCGCCCAGGCGCGGCGCTCGATCTCGGCGGAGATGAGCGCCTCGTGGAGGTCCTCGCGGCGGGTGCGGCGGTCGGTGGCGAGGGCGGCGGCCTGCTTGCGCAGGGCGCGGGCGCGCAGCCAGGACAGCTTGATGCCGCGCTCGCGGCGCCAGGCGCCGTCGGCGGTGGCGGCGGCGAGGGCGTCGAGGTCGGCGTCGTACGCGGCGCCGGTGAGGGTCGCGGAGGTGCGGTGGACGCGCTGGAGGAGTTCGACGAGGAGCACGGTCTTGGCGACGGTGTCGGGCTCGGCGAGCTTGGCGTCGGCGGCGAGGGCGGTGACGGCTTCCCAGGTCTGGGTGAGGTCGCGGCCGCGCAGCTCGGCGAGGGCGCTGCTGGCGGCGCGGGCGTCCTCGGGGGTGGCGACGGTGTCGAGGGCCGCGTACCAAGCGTGGGTGTCGGCGGTGAGGGTGAAGGCGCCGAGGTCGGCGTAGCGGCCGAGGTCCTCGCGGAGGTCGGGCTCCGCAGCGGCGTCCTGGGGGTCCTTGACGTCTGCGGCGTCGGCGACGTCCGCCGGGTCGGCTGCGTCGGCGTTGCGCGAGTGAAGCACTGTCATGTGAGGTCCGGTTCTGGGCGACGACGGCGGGGCTGGCGGCGAGGGGACGGCGGACCAGTACGCGGGGTGCCCCGGGGCGGGGGCGCGCGGTCGGGCCGCCGGTTGTGGACGCCCAGAATACGGGTGCCCGTTCGAGCCTTGCACGCACCCACCGTCCGACGGGGTGGTGTCGCGTGCCATACCGCCCGCCTGGGCGCTACTGGGGAGGGCCGGGCGGGTGGCCGTCGGCGGGGCCGGGCGGGTGGTGGTGTCCGCCGTCGGGGTGACGCAGCCAGCCAAGGGGGATGGTGCGGGTCCGCCGGCCGAGGGGCGGGCGGTGGCCGACGCGGGCGAGGGCGGCGAGGTCGACGGGCGCGAGGTATTCGTACAAGGGGGTGCGGTGCCACCACGCACCGGTTCGCCGCAGTTCGCGCCAATCGGTGAACCGGTAGAGGTGGAGGGTCGCCCGGACGTGGGTCGGCGGGGCGTCGGGGAAGGGGTTGTGGCGCAGCAGGCGCAGGGTGGCGGGGTCGCCGGTGAGGAGGCGGGCGGCGAAGGGCAGGAACCAGGGGCGGGCGTAGGCGGGTGAGATGCCGGCGAACCACATGAGCCAGTCGAGCCGCAGGTGGTAGGGGGCGTACTGGCGGGGCAGGCGGCGGACGTCGCCGGGTTTGCCCTTGAAGCCGTACTCGCGCCAGACGGTGTGGGGGGTGAGGACGGTTTCGTCGGTGCCTTCGACGACGACTTCCTGGCGGACGCGGTTGATGCTGCCGAAGGCGCCGTAGGTGTTGACGAGGTGGATCCGGTTGAAGGAGCGGTTCATGACCTGGCGGCGGGAGAGGAGGTTGCGCGCGGGCCAGTAGCTGAGGACGGCGACGGCGGCGGTGAGCGCGAGGACGAAAGCCTCGAACCAGGCGGGGGTGGCCGGGTGGGTGCGGGGGTGGGCGGGCAGGCCGAGGCGGGCGGGGTCGACGGCGGCGAGGGCGAGGGTGATGGTGAGCCAGTTGAGCCAGGCGAAGTTGCCGGAGGCGATCAGCCACAGCTGGGTGGCGGTGATCAGGCAGGCGGCGTAGGTGGCGACCGGTTGAGGGAGGAAGAGGCAGAGCGGGACGACGAGCTGGACGACGTGGTTGGCGGCGACCTCGACCCGGTGGAGGGGGTCGGGCAGGTGGTGGAAGAACCAGCTGAGCGGTCCGGGCATGGGCTGGGTCTCGTGGTGGTAGCGCAGGCAGGTGAGGTCGCGCCAGCAGCTGTCGCCGCGGATCTTGATCAGTCCGGCGCCGAACTCGACGCGGAAGACGAGCCAGCGCATCAGCCACAGGACGGGGGCGGGCGGGGCGGTGTCGGCGTTGCCGAGGAAGGCGGCGAGGAAGCCGGCTTCGAGGAGGAGGGACTCCCAGCCGAAGGAGTACCAGGTCTGGCCGACGTTGACGATGGAGAGGTAGAGCACCCAGAGCACGGCCCACGGCAGCGGGGAGGCCCAGAGCGGGACGGCGTCGCCGAGTCCGGCGACGAGGGCGGCGGCCACGGCGGCCCCGGTCCAGGCGACGGCGGCGAAGTAGCGGTCGCTGTAGTGGAAGTGGAACAGGCTGGGCGCTTGGCGGAAGGGGACGCGGGCGGTGAAGCGCGGCACCGGGAGCATGCCGTCGGCGCCGATGAGGGCCCGGAACTGGGCGGCGGCGGCGAGGAAGCCGATCAGGTAGAGGCCGGCGAGCATCCGCTGGACGAGCAGCCGGCTCAGCCAGTAGTCGGGGGCGGCGAACCAGTCCATCAGGGCTCCGTACGGGAGAACCACCGGCCCCGGTCAGCGCGGGAAGTCGTGCCCGTGATCCGGCGGCCGCCTTGTAGGTTCACGCCCTGCGTGACGCGCGGCGGGCAGGGCTTGTCCGGGGCCGTCCAGTTGGCTGGCTTGAAGCCCCCCGGCTTCGGCCGTTGGGGAGGAGTCACGCGGCCCATGCCTACCATCGGCGGCCGTGAGGCGGGGCGCGGCTGCTGAACGAGGGCGGCTGGTTCACCCGCATGGGCGCGGCGGCCGCTCCGCGCGGCTCGGGCGCCATCGCTCTGCCGGAGCTGCGGGACTGCCGTTCGCTTCGGCCCGGGCCCCCTTTCGACCTGCCGTGTCGAATGACGGCTCGCCGTTTCCGAGGGGCCATCGCGACGGCAGTGTGGCGGGGAGCCTCTCCTCGGGGGTGAGAGGCGCCCCGCCACACTGGACGGTCTCGGCGGTGCCGGCGGTCTGCCCGGTCTCGACGGTCTCGGCGATCGCGAGGACCTCGACGGCCTCGGTGGTCCCGCCGTTCGTGACGCGTGGTGCGTCGTGGTGTCCGGTCGTGCGTCCGGGCGTCCGTCCAGCCGGACGTCCGACCGCGCAGCCGGGTGCGGGCTGGTGGGGTGGGTGGTGCCGCGAGCGGCCGGCCGGCCGCTCAGCCCGGCAGGACCATTCCGCTCTCCCCGGCGATGCCCGGGCGGCCGGCGGATCCGCTCTGCTGGAGCCGGTCGACCAGCAGGGCGGCCAGCGTGCCGAGTTCCTCCTCGGTGCGGGACTGCGCGGTGACGTCCATGCCGACGGTGAGGACACCGTTGATCTGGCCGGTGCGGGCGGTGCGCAGCGGGGTGCAGGTGAAGCTGAAGATCTGCTGCCCGCGCTGGCTGTCGGGACGGCTTGACTGGATCCGGACGTCGCCCAGGACGGTGGCGCGCCCGGTGTGGTAGGCCTCGGCGACGGCCTGCTGGAGGCCGGCCGCGCCGAGCTGCGGGTAGGCCGCGCCGATCATGCCGTAGGCCACCGGGGCGCCGAAGGTCTCGGCGTGCTGGGCGTTGGCGTAGCGGATCTCCTGGCCGGGGCCGTCGGTGAGCATGATCGGGAACGGCGAGCCGTCGAAGGCGGCGAACATCTCCTGCTGCTGGGCGAGCAGGGTGTCGCGCAGCCGGATCTCGGAGAGCAGCGCCTCGGCGAGGTGCTGGATGTCGCGCAGCCGCTCGCGGCCCCACTGGCGGGGCTCGCGGTCGAGGACGCAGACGGTGCCGATGACGGTGTTGGTGTCGTCGACGAGCGGGGCACCGAGGTAGGCCCGCACGCCGAGTTCGTCGACGACCGGGTTCCCGGCGAAGCGGGGGTAGGCGAGGATGTCGTCGAGGGCGAGCGGGGAGCGCTGGGCCACGACGTGGGGGCAGAAGCCGTGGCTCAGCGGCATCTCGCGCGTGGGGAGGTCGAAGGCGATGCCCCGGTCGGCCCAGGACGCGCCGTCGTCGGACGCGGTTTCGGAGGAGTTTGGCGGAATGTAGAGCCCCCGGAACATCTGGCGCTCGTCGTTGATGAAGTTGACCATCGCGATGGGGGCGCGGGTGATGCTGGCCGCCAGGTGGGCGAAGCGGTCGAAGGCCTCGTCCGCGGAGGGTTCGTTGAGACCGAGGGTGCGCAGTCTGCGGGTGCGCTCGGACTCGCCGGCGGCACCCGGGAACTGGCCTTGAGTGCTCATCACATCAGTCATGGCGCACATGTAATCAGACATCCGGGGGGTTCGGCGCCCCCGAGACGGGTCCTTGTGGTTGCTGATGGACAGTCAAAGCCGCATGTGAACGGCCGCTCAGCAGGTTGCCGCATGGACGAAGATCACTTCCCATCCGACGGCGCCGCAAAACCAAACGAATATCGGATGATCCTTTTCGCGCCAATCCAAGATCGGCTCTGGGTGATGCCCTTATGCCCATATGACAATGAGCCCTGCCGAAGACACGGACGGTAGCCCCAACCCTCGGGGAGCCCGGCCGGAGTTCCGCATGCACCGGTTGCACGGGGGCACACGGGGCAACCGGCCGCCACCCCACACCCCACACCCCATCGCAGCGGCGGCCGGCGCGGCATCGACGGCACGGACGGAGGGCACGACACCCGCGAAACGAGAGGACCCCGGCATGACCATGGACTACTTCACCGACGAGCGTCACGAGAGCCTCCGGGCGGAGGTGCGCGAGTTCGCGGAGAAGGAGATACGTCCGCACGTGGCCAGAATGGAGGCCGACCGGCAGGTGGAGTTCGAGCTCTCGCGCGAGATCGCCCGCCGGGGCTGGATCGGCGTGACCATCCCGCACGTGTTCGGCGGGCTGGGGCTCGGGCACCTCGCCAAGACGGTCATCGTCGAGGAGTTGGCCCGCGTCAGCGGCGCGATGGGCGCCATGGCACAGGCCTCGCAGCTCGGCGTCGCCAAGGTCCTCCACTACGGCTCCGACGCCCAACGGCGCAAGTGGCTCCCGAAGTTCGCCTCCGGAGAGTCGCTGCCCACCATCGCCGTCACCGAGCCGGAGTCCGGCGGCCACGTGCTCGGCATGGCGGGCACCGCGCGCCGCGAGGGCGACGAGTACGTCCTCAACGGGCGCAAGTGGTTCGTGGGCAACTCCCACATCGGCGACGTGCACGGCGTCGTCCTGCGCACCGACCAGGGCAGCCGGGGACTGTCCGCGTTCCTCGTCGAGAGCGACCGCCCGGGCTTTCGCACCGGCACGCTCGGTTCGCAGAGCGGGCTGCACGGCTTCAGCTTCGGCGAGATCATCTTCGAGAACTGCCGCGTCCCGGTGACCAACCGGCTCGGCCGCGAGGGCCAGGGCCTGGACGTCGCCTACTCCTCCTCCACGCTGTACGGGCGGCTCAACCTCGCCGCCGTCGCGCTCGGCATCCACGTCGCGATCGTCGAGGACACCGCGCGCTTCGCCGAGGAGCGGATGCTGTACGGCAAGCCGCTGAACCAGCTGCCCAACATCGCGCTGAAGCTCGGCGAGATGCAGTCCCGGCTGATGACCGCCAAGCTCGCCGCCTACCACGCCTCCCACCTGCTCGACCACGGCAAGGCCTGCGACGCCGAGCTGATGAACGCCAAGCTCATCAACACCGAGTACGCGCTCGACTCGGCGCGCAACGCCATGGAGATCCACGCCGCCCGCGGCCTGCACGCCGACTTCAACATCGAGCGCTACCAGCGGGACGCCACCCACGTCTACCCGCCGGCCGGCACCTCGGACATCCAGCGGCTGCGGCTCGGGCAGATCGCCTCGGGCACGTACGGCAAGCAGTGGTCGGCGGAGCTGTCCGGGCCGGCCAGCTGGGCGTGGACAGAACTGGCGCAGCGGGAGGCCCAGCTGGAGGAGGCCGAGCGCCGCGGTGGCGAGGTGATCACGATGCCGCTGGCGGGGTAGCGGGTCGGCGGAGCGCAGACGACAGCCCCGGCGGCCTTGATCGGACCGACCACCCCTGTTCGCCGGTCCGCACGGCCCGCCCGACTCTCGGCCGCTCGGCAATCGGCCGCTCGACTCTCGGCCGCTCGCCTCTTGGCCGCTCGGCTGCCGACCCTTCGGCATACCGACGTTTGACCTGTTCCTGACGGCTCTCCGGGAGGCTCCCCCGACCTCCCGGGGAGCCGTCGCCGCTTCCGGCAAAGCCGTTCCACCTGCGACGATCCGTCGTCGCACAATTCGGCGAGTGAACTCCGCGACCGCCACGAGCTGTTTACATATCGTCAGTTGATGTTGCGGCGAGGGCACCTGGGGCTGGTAGCGTTCCTGCCGTCGGCGGCCGTGCTGCACCCCGCCCGGACACTGACACCACGTCACCCCCGTCCGGCACCCCCGGCCGTGGCGCCCTGAAGCCCCGGCCGGACCGCGCGCGGGCCACACCCGCCGTCCGGCCCAGCAACAAGGAATCAGATGCCAGGCATATCGGCCCCCCGCACGGGCCACCGCGCCGGCCGGTCCGGCTCCCTTCGCAGCTCGCTCCTCGTTCTCGTGCTGGTCCCCAGCCTGGGCCTCGCCGCCGCCTGGGGCTACGCCGCCTACCTGCTGCGCGACGCCGGGCAGAACACCGCCCTCATCGCCGGCACCGCCGTCGTCGCGCTGGTCCTGCTGGTCAGCCTGGTCCACGGCATCCGCACGGCCCGCACGCTGTCGGCCCGCCTCACCGGGCTCCGCGCCGACACCTTCGCCCTCGCCCAGCAGGAACTGCCCGCCGTCGTCGGACGGCTGCGCACCGGCGAGCCCGTGCCCGTGCCACCCACCTGGTCCCCGTCCCGGCGGGCCGGCGACGAGGCGCAGCAGATCGCCGACGGCCTGGCCGCCGTCCGCCAGGCCGCCGTCGCCGCCATCGTCCACCAGGCCCAGGGCCGTGAGGGCACGAAGAAGGTCTTCCTCAACATCGCCCGTCGCACCCAGATCCTGATCCACCGGCAGATCAGCATGCTGGACGCGCTGGAGCGCGAGCACGAGGAACCCGACCTGCTGCGCGAGCTGTTCGCCGTCGACCACCTCGCCACCCGGATGCGGCGCAACGCCGAGAACCTGGTCATCCTCGGCGGCGCGCTGCCCGCCCGGCGCTGGCGCAACGCCGTGCCCGTCGTCAACGTGCTGCGCAGCGCCGTGTCGGAGACCGAGAACTACTCGCGCGTCGTCGTCCAGGGCGTGCCGCGCGCCTCGCTCAGTGGGCAGGCCGTCGCCGACGTCATCCACCTCGTCGCCGAGCTGATCGAGAACGGCACCACCTTCTCCCCGCCGTACACCCAGGTGCAGGTCTCCGCGCAGGAGGTCCCGAAGGGGCTCGCGGTCGAGGTCGAGGACCGCGGCCTCGGCATGAGCGAGGAGGAGTACGAGCGGCTCAACGACTACCTCGCCAACCCGCCCGAGCTGGACGTCTCCGCGCTCGGCGACGACCTGCGGCTCGGCCTGTTCGTCGTCGCGCGCCTGGCCGCCCGGCACGAGATCCAGGTGACCCTGCGGCCCTCGCCGTACGGCGGCACCCGGGCCGTGGTGCTGGTGCCGGCGGTACTGCTGGAGAAGGCCGAGCAGCCGGCCGCGGTGCCCGGGCTGCCGTCCGGTGCGCGCGTCACGCGCACGCCCGCGCCGGGGCCGCGTCCGGCGTCGGCGGACGATCTCGTCGTGGTGGACGGGGAGTTGGCGGAGGCACTTGGTGCCCTTCCGGTCGGCGAGGAGGCTGCGGGGGCTGGTTCGGGTGCTGGTTCGGGTGCTGTGGAGCGTGCGGCTCCGGTCGTTCCCGAGGCTCCTGCGCTGCCCCCGGCTCCGCCGGTGCCTGCGGCTCCTCCGGTGGTGTCGGCCGCGGGTGGCTCCGGCTCGGTCATCAGCGAGCTCCTCGCCCAGTACCCCGTGGACGGTGGCAGGGACGACGCGCAGGCCGCTCCGCCCGCCAACGGCGGCCTGCCGGTGGGCTCCTCGATACCCGGCCTGCCCGGCGCCGTCGTCGTCCCCCGACCCGTCTACCCGCGCCCGTACGACGACATGGCCGAGAACCTCGCCGAGAACCTCGGTGGCGTCGGTGGCCGGGGGGACGGGGGTAGTGCGGTCGAGACCGACCTCGGCACCGTGACCGCCGACCGGACCGCGCCCACCCACGAGCGCGCGGAGGAGACTCCCCTGGAGCGCGGCGCGGACGGCGAGCTCCGCACCCCGCGCGTCCTGCCGCAGCGAGTCCGCAACGCCAGCCTCGCCGAGCAGTTGCGGGAGTCCAACGCGCCCGGCGGCGTCTCGGGAATCGCCCGCCCTGGCGCTCCGGCCGGTCCCCGGTACGGCGAATACGACACTTACGGCGCTTACGGCGACACCGGGTACGGCGACGGCACTCGCGGTGATGGCGCTCGCGATGGCGGCGCTCGCGATGGCGGCGTTCGCGGTGAGGCCGACGGCCCGTCGCCGCAGCGCTCCCGCGCCACCATGGCCGCCATCCAGCGCGGCACCCGGACCGCCCGAGCGGCCGAACCCGAACCGGACGCGCCGAACGCACCCGCCACACCCTCCGCACCAGCCGCGCCTCCCGCCGCCAAGGAAGTCAAGGAACAGCAGTGATGACGCAGCACACCGACACCCAGCGCGACCTCAACTGGCTGCTGGACCAGCTGGTGGCGCGGGTACCCGAGACCCGGCACGCCATCGTCCTCTCCGAGGACGGCCTGCTGGTCGGCATGTCCCAGGGCCTCGACCGGGCCGACGCCGAGCACCTGTCCGCCGTCGCCTCCGGCCTGCAGAGCCTCGCCCGCGGCGCCGGCCACCGGTTCAACGGCGGACGGGTCCGGCAGACCGTGATCGAGATGGACCAGCTGTTCCTGTTCGTCACCACGGCCGGGCAGGGAGCCCGCCTCGCCGTGCTCACCAGCGAGCAGGTCGACGCCGGGCTGATGGCCTACGAGATCAACATGCTGGTCAAGCAGGTCGGCCAGTACCTCACCGCGGCGCCGCGCAGCGACGCCGGCCAGGTCGGCGCGGGTGGCGGTGCGTGACCGCCGACGCCGACGAGGCCTGGTTCTTCGACAAGGACGCAGGCCATCTGGTCCGTCCCTACGCGATCACCAACGGGCGCACCGGCCCGGTCCGTGACGGCTTCGCGCTGATCACCCTCGTGGTCACCGCCGACCCCCGCACCGACACCAGCCGGCTGCCCCCCGAACCGGCCGCGATCCTCGACCTGTGCCGCGAACGGCCGCTGGCCGTGGCCGAGATCGCGGCCGCGCTCGACCTCCCGGTGAGCGTGGTCAAGGTGCTCCTCGACGACCTGGCCGAGGCCCGGCTGATCCTCACCCGTGCCCCGGTCCAGCTCGCCGAGGCACCGGACATCTCGCTGATCCAGGCCGTGATCGAGGGGGTCCGCCGGCTCTGAACCGGCGGCGGCCCCTCACCCCGCAACTCCCACTCCCCTCCCAGGAGGCCGAATTGACGCCCCAGAGCCTCGTTCCGGGCGCGGTGAAGATCCTCGTCGCCGGCGGCTTCGGCGTCGGCAAGACCACCATGGTCGGCTCGGTCAGCGAGATCGAACCCCTGCAGACCGAGGAGCGGATGACCCGCGCCAGCATCGGGGTCGACAGCCTGGAAGGCGTCCAGGACAAGTCCACCACCACCGTGGCCATGGACTTCGGGCGCATCACCGTCCGCGACGACCTGGTGCTCTACCTCTTCGGCACGCCCGGGCAGTTCCGGTTCTGGTTCATGTGGGACGACCTCGCACTCGGCGCCCTCGGCGCGATCGTCCTCGCCGACACCCGGCGGCTCGAAACCAGCTTCGCCGCGGTCGACTTCTTCGAGCAGCGGGGCATCCCGTTCGCGATCGGCGTCAACTGCTTCCACGGGCGCCGCGAGGCCACCCCGGAGGACGTCCGCCACGCCCTCGACCTCGGCCCCGAGGTGCCGGTCGTCCTCTGCGACGTCCGGGAACGGGCGTCCAGCAAGGAACTGCTGCTCGCCCTGCTCGACCGCGTCCGCCAGGACGCCCTCGCCGGTCGGCGGTGACGGCTCCGGGTGCGTCGGCGCCCGGGCCGCGTCCTTGCCCGATCAGGCGCGCGCAGAGGGCGTGAGCCCGGACGACTCCAGGCCCGCGAGTGCACGGACCAGCGGGGCCAGCTCCGGGACCTCGGCCGCCTGCGCCAACGTCGCCTCCAGGGTCGCGTCGTGCACCGGGCGAGCGGCGGTCAGCAGCTCCCGGCCCTCCGGCGTCAACTCGGTGTAGATCCCGCGGCGATCGTCCGGGCACAGATAGCGGCTGAGCAGCCCGCGGTCCTCCAGGCGCGTCACCAGTCGGGTGGTCGCGCTGCTGCTCAACGCCGCCGCCCGGGCCAGTTGCTGCATCCGCATGTGCCAGCCGTCCTGGCGCGACAGCGCGTCCAGCACCGTGTACTCGACCACCGAGAGCCGGTGCCCCGCCTGGAGCGCCTTCTCCAGCGCCGTGTCGATCAACCCGTGCAGCGCGGCGAGCGTGCGCCAGCCGCCGGCCCGGATCTCGGCGGCATCATCGCGGATCCCCATGGCTCGACTCCCTCTCGCGCGGTTCGGTCTCCTTCGTTCAAGTATGGCAGCTGACGCGGATTATCCCTCTGCGCAATTACCTGCCCTTATATGTCCGGCGCGGACGATTCGGGACACGCAGGAGCCACAGGCCGGCCGGGAGTCGCGGGAGGGCCGGGAGGGCCGGGAGCCGCAGGCGGTGCGAGGCGTACGGAAGATGCGGGCGGGGCGGGTGGGTGGACTTGTCATGTGTGTGCCTCGGGCGGGTTCCAGGCGGCGAGGCAGAGGGCGGTGGCGAGGGACTCGGCGTAGCGGGCGGCGGCTAGCCAGGCGGTGGTGAAGGCGCCGTGGTCGTCGGGGATCACCCGGCCGAAGACGTCGCGGCGGTGGTCGGCCGCGGCGGCGCGCAGTGCGTCGAGGAGGTCGGCGGCGGTGGCCAGCCCGGCCTCGCGCAGTCGGGCGCCGTCGGCGGCGGTCGTGCCCGGGCTCGGGGCGAGGGCGTTGCGGCCGGACGTGACGGCCTGCTCGATCCGGCGGGTGAGCAGGTGTACGGGTGGATCGAGGGGATGGGCGGACGGGATGTCGGGGGTGGCGGTGGCCGCGGTGACGTCGGCGGCCTGGAGGCGTTCGAGGCCGAGGTTGACGCGGCCGGCCCGGTCGGCGGGCAGGGTGAGGGTCGGGGTGTCGGCGGCTGTGCCGACCGCGGGTGTGCCGATCGCGAGCAGGCGCAGTTCGGGGCGGGCCGCGCGCTCCAGGCGGCCGATCACGCGCAGTCGCAGGCCGGGGGCGGCGGCGAGCAGTGCCAGGTTCGCGCGGTGGGCGAGCCCCGGGTGGTCGTGGGCTGCGCGCAGGGCGACCACCGGGCCGTCCTCGCCGCAGCGTGCCAGGAGGCGCGGTGCTGCGCCGGGAGCGTCCGTGCGGGAGGCGTCGGCGGCGGAGCCGGCGGTTGTCGGGCCCAGCAGGGTGACGTCCAGGAACAGGAGGTCGCTCCCGGCCGGGCGGGTCTCGTAGGGCAGGGCCTGTGCCGCGAGTGCCCGCTCCACCTGGGCGGCCACCGGTTCGGCCCAGAGGGCGGCGGCCGGCTCCGCCGTCCACGCCGCGCCCGTGGTCCGGACCGCACGGACGGCGGCGCCCGCTCCGAGCCGTCCGCTCGCCGACCTGGTGGCGCCCTGGACGGCCAGCCCGGCGCGCGTGAACTCACGGTGGCTCAGCGAGGCGTCGCCCAGCCGGACCGCCCGGTTGCCAGCCCCGACGGCCTCCGCGGCGGCCGCGTCCGAATCCGGGTCCGTGTACGGCAGCACCTCGGCGACGGTGCTGAGCCGGCCGTCCGCGTCCACCGCCCAGCTGAGAACGCCCGCGTGCGTGGCCGTCAGCACCGGCTCGGCGAACAGCCCGTGGAGCCGCAGCGCACCTGCGTCGCGGTACGCCTGGCGGGCGGTGCCGCGCAGCTCCGCGACCGGGCCTCGTGCGTGGCCGGAGCCCGGGCCCGCGGTGAGGCGGTGGGTGAGGGTGAGGAGCTCGCGCAGGTCGGCGACGAGGTCGGCGAGGCGGTGGTCCGGCGCACCGGAGCGGGCCGCGCGCAGTCGCGTCGCCACGGCGACCGCCGCCGCGGCCGGGCGGTACAGTCCCGCCACGCGGGCCCCGTGGGCCGCCCGCAGCAGCTCCGCCTGCGCCACGGCTCCCGCCCCGCTCACGCCCGCCGCCAGGACGGTGGACGCGGCACGGTGGAGGTGGCGGGCGGCGGAGTGCTCCGCCGGGGTGAGGGCGTCGCCGTCCGCCACCTGTTCGGTGGGGGCGGCGGGTTCGGAGGGCGCCGTCGACGCCGTCGGCATGGTCGGTGCGGCCGGCGCCGTCGACGCGGTCGGCTCGGTCGGCTCGGGCTCGGCCGTGGCATCGGCCAGCGGGCAGAGCGAGACCGCCGCCGCCCGGTGCACGCACGCCGGGGCGAGCAGGCAGCCGCAGTGCACGTCGGACGGACCGGCGAGCACCCCGCCCGGGGCGCGCAGGACGAGCACGGTCTCCTCGTCCACCTCCACCCGCCACTCGTCGCCGGAGCGCGTCATCGGACGCTCCGCCAGCTTCTCCGCCGCGCCGTCCAGCCGCTTCTGCAGCCGGGCGCTCAGGGCGGCCACCACCTCGGCGACCACCTCCGGCCGCACGGACGGCCAACTGATGGACCGTGTCGTCATCGCACCTTCTCCCCCACCCAGCGGGCCAGTTCGAGCGGGCTCAGCGCCGCCACCGGCATGCCGGCCGCCACCAGTTGGCCCGCGACCGCCGTCGAATACCGGGCCGTGCCCGTGTCGTCCAGTGCGGCGCAGCCGAGCACGTGCACGCCGGAGTCGACGAGCGCCCGGGTCTGCGCGAGCAACGCGCCGATCGGGCCGCCCTCCTCGAAGTCGCTGATCACGGCGACCAGCGTGCGCGACGGCACCGTCACCAGTCCCCGCGCGTGGCGCAGGCCGGCCGCGATGTTCGTGCCGCCGCCGATCCGCACCTCCAACAGCAGGCTCAGCGGGTCCTCCACACGCTCGGTCAGATCGACGATCTCGGTGGAGAACGCGACGAAGTGCGTACTCAGGGAGGGCACCCCGGCCAGGATCGAGGCGGTGAGCGCCGCCCAGAGCGTCGACGCCTCCATCGAACCGGAGACGTCCACCACCAGGATCAGCCGCCAGTCCGCCGACTTCCGCGCCCGCGTCCGGAACACCGGCCGCTCGGGCACGATCACGGTGCCGCCGTCCGGGGACGGGCGGCCGGTGGCGAGGTTCGCGCGGATCGTCCGGTCGAGGTCCAGCCCGCCGCCCGGGCGGCGGCTCGGGCGCGGCACGCTGATGCCGGTCAGCGCCGGGCGCAGTCGCGTGGCCAGTTCGCGGGTGAGCTCGTCCACCAGGCGCCGCACCAGCGGGCGCAGGCCGGCCACGCGGGCCTCCGGCAGGCCGCCGGCGTGGTCCAGGACAGTGCGCAGCAGCTCGACGGACGGGCGGACGGCGTCCGGGTCGAGCGCCTCCAGGGCGTCCGTGCGGCCCTGGGCGACGGCCGCCGCCAGGACCTCCTCCCGGATGCCCGGGCCGAACAGCGCCGCGAGTTCCTCGGCCCACTCGCGGACGCCGGGGTAGGGGGCCTCGCGTCCGCCCCGGCGGTTCCGCGCGTCCAGGTCGGGGCCGGCGCCCTCGCCGCGGCCGGTGCCGTACAACTCGTCGAGGGCGCTGGCGAGTCGGGTGCAGCGGGCGGTGCGAGCGGCATTGCCGGGGCGGCCGAGGAGCAGGCGCCAGCGCTCGGCGGGGGCGAGGGCGTGGTCGACCGCGGGGGTGGGGACGGGGATGGGCAGCGGGGGCTCCGGGGTGGCGGTCGGGGTGACCACCGGTGGGGTTGCCGCTGCCGGGAGCAGGCCGAGTTCGCCGAGTGCGGTGCGGGCGGCGAGGTCGGCTCGGGCCCAGCTCGCGAGGACGGCGGGCGGGACGGTGTCGGGCAGCGCGGCGAGGCGCGTGCCGAGGCGCTCCTCGACGAGCGCCAGCAGCCGGTCGCGGGCGGCGGGGCTGAGCGTGTCGAAGCCGCCGCGCAGGGCGGGCAGTCGGTCGAGGAAGGCTTCGTCGGGCAGGGAGACGATCCGTTCCAGGACGGGTTCGAGCGCCTCGGGCGCGGTGGCGAAGAGCCCCTCGGCGGCCGTCAACAGCCCGGCCAGCGCCCGCCCGAGGGCGTGGCGGGCCTGCGGCCCGGTCGCCCCGTCGACCCACGACGCGGCCCGGCGGCCGAGCTCGACGGCCGGCTCCTGCCCGAGCAGCACCCGGACGGCCCCGGCGGCGCCTCGCACCAACGGGCTTCCGCTGTGGGCGAGTTCGCGCAGCACGTACGCGAGCCGCACCCCGCCGTCGAGGTCCGCCCGCCGCGCCAGCTCCACCAGCGCCCGCGCGTCCGCCGGATCGTCCGAGCCGCTCAGCCCCTCCAACTGCCGGACGGCAGCGGCGATCAGGAGCCCGCTGACGGCAGCCGACGAGGTGTGGAGGCTGCCGGGGGCGCCGGTCTCGGTCGAGGTGTTGCCCGGCCGACGGCCGTCGGCGGAAGCAGGAATCGCGGTGCCCCCGAGCTGGAGACGGCCCGAGGCGTGGGCGTCGGGCTGCGACACGCCGGCGGTCGCCGGTCGTGAGGCCTCCGTTGCGGGCTCCCCCGCGGGCCCGGACCGGTCGCCCGCCGGGGGGAGGGCGACGGGGAAGTGGCCGGCGGCCAGCCGGTCCAGGGTGGTGAGGGCGTCGAGGAGGTCGGGGAGGGTGCCGGATGTGGGGAGGGTGGTGGCGAGTTGGGTGAGGCGGGTGCCGGTGAGGGTGGGGAGGGCGCAGGCGGCGGCTTCGGTGAAGCCCTGGATGACGTCGTGCGGGGTGGGACCGTCGGCTTGCTGTTCGCGGCGGAGGCGGTCGCGGAGGGTGCCTTCGGCTGCTTGTGCGGGGGTGACGCCGCGGGTGCCGGCGACGGTGAGCATCGCGGCGGTGGCCGGGGTCCAGTGGAGGCGCCAGCGGGTGCCGAGGGTTTCGGTGCCGTCCGGGCCCGTCGTGTCGACCGGGTCGGCGTAGGGGACGCCGCAGGCGGTGAGGCGGTGCAGGAGGATCCCGCGGCGGCGGTCGAGGGCGCTGCGCAGCGGGTCGAGGCGCAGCTCGCGCGGACCCGGGTCGGTGGGGCCGGGCAGGCCGAGTGCCGCGACGAGGGTTTCGACGGCGGGGGCGAGGCCGCTGCGCGGTGCGGCGGGGGTGGCGCGGCCCGTGCGGGTGCCGACGAGGACGTGTTCGAGGGCGCGGGCGACGGCCCGGCCGCGGCCGAGGGGTTCGCCCTGGGCGAGGACGGTCTGGACGGCTTCGACGAGTTCGCCGCGGCCGGGGGCGGCGAGGCCGCGCAGGCGGGCCAGGTCGCCGGTGAGGCGGACGATCTCGCGGGCGTCGGCGGGGCCGCAGGGGTGGTCCTGGGTGCGCAGGGCCTCGGTGATGCGGACGGCGGTGGTGGTGAGGGCGTCGGCGAGGCGGTCCGGGTCGCCGTCCGCGTCGAGGACGGTGTGCTGCCACTCGGGGTCGCGGATGCCGGCCGGGTAGCCGGAGCGGGCGTCGAGGAGCGGGTAGGTGTACGGGATGAGGGAGACGACGTGGGAGGGGGTGTCAGCGGCGGGCAACTCCTCGGTGGCGTGCGGCCCGTCGAGCAGCGCCGGTGCGTGGAAGGCGCCGATCACGGCGGCGACGCGCCGCCCGCCGGCCCTGGCCGCCGCGATCCGGGTGCGCATCCAGGCCTCGCGCCGCAGGTCGTACGGGTCGACGCCGGGCCCGGTCTCGGCGTCGCGGCGCATGGCCCAGCCGACCAGCAGGGCGGCCCGGCGGACGGCCTCCGGGGTGGAGCCGGGGGCGGCGGTCTCGACGAGGCGGTCCCACAGGTCGCCGTCGCCGTCGCGGCCGGTGAGCCGCCGGCGCAGGGCGTCGGTGACTCCGGGTTCGACGTCGCGCCCGGCCTCGGACCGGCGTGCCGAGGCACGGTGGGCGAGCGGCAGGTCGCACGCGATGGCCTCGACGCCGTTGCGCCGGGCCCAGCGCAGGGCGGCGAGTTCCGGGGAGAAGTCGGCGAACGGGTAGAAGGCGAGCCCGTCCGCGGTCTCGGCGGACGGGTCGGCCGGGGCGGACGGGTCGGCCGGGGCAGCCGCGAGGGCGACCGGGGCCTCGGTGGCCTCGTCCGCGAGGTGGCCGAGCCAGGGCTGGAACTCGGCCGGGAGTTCGACCAGCACCGCCTCGGGCCGGGCGGCGTCGAGCAGCGCGGGGACGACCGCGCTGAGGGACGGCGCGTGGTGCCGCACGCCGATCAGGTAGGGCCCGGGCCGTTCGGTGCCGGCGGCGGCCAGGCGGGCCGCCGCCTCCTGGACGGCCCGGCGGGGGTCGCCGGGACCGTCGAAGTCGCCGGCACCGGCGGGGGTTTCGGGCATCACCGCGCTGCTCATGGCCTCACGCCTCCAGTGCCGGGCGCAGGTCCCACAGGGTGCGCCAGGTGGCGGCGCCCTGTTCGGCGCGGCGGCGGACCGGGCCGTCCCAGTAGCCGAGCAGGCGGGCCGCGTCGGCCGGGTCGTCCTTGCGCACGACGCCGATCAGCTGACCGGGCAGGCGGCCGAGCAGGTCGCCGCCGTCGGGCAGGTAGGCGGCGGTGACGCCGAGGGCGGTGGCGACCGAGACGGCCTCGGCGGTGCTCATCACGGTGGACGGGCGTTCGACGTCCCAGCCCTCGGTGGAGCGGCCGGTGCGCAGGTCGCGGAAGGCGGTGACGAGGGCGTCGAGGACGGCGTCGTCCACCGTGAACGGGGCGCCCGCGCGGGCGACGGCGGCGGTGGACTGGCGGCGGACGAGGTCGACCTCGGCGGCGAGGCTCGCGATCGGGCCCACCGTCTCGAAGTTGAACCGCCGCTTGAGGGCCGCGGACATCTCGCTGACGCCCTTGTCCCGCAGGTTGGCGGTGGCGATCAGGGTGAAGCCGGGGGCGGCGTGCAGCTGGGCGTCCGGGGTACCCGCCAACTCGGGGACGGCGACGCGCCGTTCGGAGAGCAGTGAGACCAGGGCGTCCTGCACCTCGGGCAGGCAGCGGGTGACCTCCTCGACCCGGGCGACCGCACCGGCCGTCATCGCGGTGAGCACCGGGGACGGCACGAGGGCCTCCCGGCTGGGGCCCTTGGCGAGCAGGAGGGCGTAGTTCCAGCCGTACTTGAGCTGGTCCTCGGTGGTGCCGGCGGTGCCCTGGACGGTGAGCGCGCTGGTGCCGCACACGGCGGCGGCGAGCAGTTCGGAGAGCATCGACTTGGCGGTGCCGGGCTCGCCGACGAGCAGCAGGCCGCGCTCTCCGGCGAGGGTGACGACGCAGCGCTCGACGAGGGCGCGCTCGCCGACGAACTTCCGCTCGATGGCGAGGCTCCTGCGGCCGGCCTTGAGCTTCTCGCCGTCGCTGCCCAGGACGAAGGTGACGACGGCGCGCGGGGTGAGCCGCCAGCCGGGCGGGCGCGGGCCGGAGTCGTGCGCGGCGAGGAACTCCAGTTCGGCGGCGTACTTCTCCTCGGGCGGCGTGATCTGCCGGGCGGGGGCGGTCGTGGTGTCGGCAGTCATCGGCGGGCCTTCCTGCGCTTGGCGGTCTGGAGCTGTTCGTATCCGGGGGCGTCGCCGTCGACGGTCCGCTGCCAGGCCCGGGCGAACAGCTCGGGGACGGGCTGGTGCGGCAGCGCGGGCCGGTGGGAGGCCAGCTCGTAGAAGGCGGCCTTCCAGGTCTCGGCGGGAAGGGCGGGCGCCCGGGCCTCCTGCCAGCCGCAGGGCAGGAAGAGCGTGCGGCCGGCCCGGGCCCGCTTGGCCTCCATGACGAGGTCGGTGGCGGCGAGTTCGGCGCGGGCGCGCTTGAGCCGGGCGGGCTTCCAGCCCGTCCAGCGGGCGGCGTTGCGGTCGGTGGGGTCGGGCAGGGCGAGTAGCTGGAGGTAGAGCGCGGCGGCGTCCTCGCCGAGGCCGTGGGTGCGGGCCGCCTCGGTGACGAGGGCGGGGACGGAGAACTGCGGGTTCTGCAGCCACCTCGCGTCGCCCTCGGCGGAGCCGGCCGGCTCCGTGCGGGCGGCCAGGTTCTCCGGTTCGCCGCCGAGGATGGCCGCGATGGCGGCGAGCTCGTCGGCGAGGCCGTAGCCCGCGCCCAGCCCCTCCAGCAGCTCGAGCACCTGGTCGTTCGCACCGGTGAGCCCGGCGGGGCGCAGCAGGACCCGCTCCATGCCGCCGCCGCTGGGGGCGAGGACGAGGGCCGGGCCGCAGCGGACCAGCCCGTCGGCGTCGGCGCCGCCCTCGGCGGGCAGGCCGAAGTGGGAGCGCAGGACGGTGGCCAGCGACTGGCCCTTGGCGGTCTGGAAGAGGTTGAAGTCGAACAGGAGCTCCGGGTCGGCGAGGCGCTCGCGCAGAGCGGTGGCGGCTCGCGGCAACAGCGGGCGCAGCGGGCTGTCGGCGGGCAGGTGGTAGACGAGCCAGCGGACGGCGTCGATGGCTCCGCGCAGCACGCCGAAGCCGGGGACGGCGGAGGGGTCGGCCGCGACCATCTGCTTCGCCGACCCGTCGGGGGTGGTGGTGAGGCGGAAGGTGGTGGTGCGGCTGAGCCAGGGCGTCCGGTCGGGGTTGAGGACGACCTCGACGTGTTCGATGTCGACGCCGGTGACGGTGGCCTGGGCGTCGTCGGGGAGGGTGACGAGCCGTCCGAAGTGCCGGATCCAGGCCTCGGCCCCGGCGGCGAGCTCGGGGCCGTCGGTCCAGAGCGTCTTGGGGTCGGCGGGCAGCAGCGCGGCCCAGACCTGGTCGAGCCCGGCACGCTCGCGCCGGCGCAGCCAGTCGCGGGCGGCGGTGGCCTCGGCGGCCTTGAGGCCGAACTCCTGGAGCCGGTCGGCGGGCAGCACCGGGCCGTGCCACTGGAAGAGGGCGGGCGCCGCGGCGAGGACCAGGGCCGCCCGGGCCGTGCCGATGCCGGTGAGCTCGCCGAAGGCCGCGGCCCGGGCCGGGTCGGCGGGGACGGGTCGGCGCAGGGCGAGGACCCGCCAGAACTTGGCGATCCAGGCGGCACTGAGCCGCTCCTCGGTGCCGCGCTCCTCGATGGTGGTGAAGTGGTCGACCGGACCGAACTCGCCGCTCGGGTCGTGGTCGACGGCCAGCCAGTGCGCTTGGTCGCCACGGTTGTTGCGGTGGCCGAGGATGACGACGGTGCGGTTGCCATGGCGCAGCACCTGGCCTTGGCGGTGGGTGGCGGGTCGGCCGGTGGTGGTGCGCTCGATGGGCTCGCTGAGGACGATCTGGCGCAGGGTGGCACCGCGGTCGGCGAGCGGGCCCTTGGTGAGCTCGCCGAGCAGGAGCACGAGGGTGGAGCGGTGGGCGGGTTCGGTGAGCGGGGACGCCGCGGCCTGGGCGAGGAGGTGGAGCCGGCCGAGCAGGAGCAGCCACGCGTGGTGGACGTCGCCGCCCTTCAGGTCGACGGAGGTGGGGTTGCTCCAGCCCTCGGCGGTGGCCGGGGGCGGGTCGGCGAGGACGGCGGTGACGGAACGCAGGTTGTTCATCACCTTCCAGGTGCTGGGGGCGCCCCACGAGGAGCCGTAGCGGTCGACGTCGGGCACCCAGCCGCGGACGGCGGCCTGGACTTCGGCGTCGCGTCCGTGGTCGGGCCGGTGCTCGGCGGGCGCAGCGGCGGAGGGGCGGGCCTCGGCCTCGGGCTGCGGGACGAACCGGGCGACGCGGTCGAGCAGTTCGGCGGCGATCCGGGCGAGCCCGGCGACCCCGGCGAGCAGCCGCGCGTCGGTGATGCCGGGCAGGGCGGCGCCGACGGCGTGGACGGGCAGCCTGCGGCGGGCGCCGCTGCCGTGGGCGAGCTTGCGGCGCACGCCCTGGACGGTGATCCAGCGCTGCTCGGCCTCGGGGACCGGCTCGATGTCGGCGGGCCAGGCGATGTCGATCAGCGCGGCGGCCTGCTCCGGGGTGACGGCGCGCAGCACGTGTGAGCCGGCCTCGTCGCGGGGGCGGAGCGCGTGCCAGTGGTCGAGCGGCGGGACGAGCCCGGTGCCGGCGGCCTGGAGGTCGCCCGGGCGGCAGGGACTCAGGTCGACGGTGCGGGCGCGGTCGGCGGTGTCGCCGGTGTCGGTGCCGAGGTCGGGCAGGGCGAGGGCGAGGTGGTCGCGGATCGACCTGGTGACGATCGGGCCCGTCGCGGCGGTCTCGGAGGTCTCCCCCGGCGTGCCGTTCGCGCCGGTGGGGGCGTTCGCGCCAGTCGTGCCCGGCAGGGCGAGCCGGCCGACGGGGACGACGTTCGGGTGGCCGCCGTACAGGGGCAGGACGATCGTCCGGCCGTCGGCGGTGACGGTGGTGACGGTGCGCCCGGCATCGACGCGCACCCAGCTGCCGAGCACGGTGCCGTCGGTGCCGAGCGGGGTGTGCTCCAGTCCGGGCTGGACCGGCAGCAGCCGTGTGCGGTCGAGGTCGAGAGCGCCGGCGGCGGCCGAGGCGGCGATCACCGGCGGTTCGGCGGTGCGGCCGAGGGTGCCGGTCGACGGGTCGAACTCGTGCAGCACCGGGCCCTCGGGGCCCTGCCGCAGTGTCCAGTGGCCGGTGCCGTCGCCGAGGACGCGGTGCTCGGCGGGCATCCGGGTGTCGCCGGTGTGCAGTGGGCGCTCGCCGGTGGTCCGTCCGCCGCCGGGCAGCGGGAGGGACGGGGCTTCGGGATTCCGGTCGCCGTAGAAGTACCAGGCGATGGTCTCGCCGCCGAGCTCGAACACCTCGGCCGGGCGGCCCGACCAGTAGGCCCGCTGCTTGCGCTCCTCCTGCCAGACCACGAGGAGTTCACCGTCGACGAAGCGCAGCCGGGGGCGGTTCCAGCGTTCGAGTTTGGGCAGGCGCAGGGTGTGCTCCAGCACGATGCCCTGCGGGCCGACGACGATCGCGCGGTCCAGGCGGGCGAGGATCAGGTGCGGCCAGGCGTCCTCGATGATGAGGCCCTGGAGGGTGCGGGCGCCGGGGGCCTTCTCCGGGTGGTCGTCCTGGCCGGTGCCGGAGGTCGGCGGGTCGGCGAGCTTGTCGAGCGCCTCCTCCAGGGCGGGCCAGCCGAGCTCGTCGAGGATGCCGGCGCCGAGCGCGCGGGCGAGCAGCCCGGCGACGTCGAGGCCCGCGATCCGCTCGGCGGCGTCCGGGGCGATCGCCCGCAGCACGGTGCGGTACGGGGAGAGCATGCGCACGAGGTCGGCGGCGCCGGCCAGGCCGCGGGCGGCCACCACCTCGGCGGCGCGCTCCTCGGCCCATTCGGCGAACAGCTCGCGCAGCAGCGGCAGGGCGGGCACCTGCTGCTGGACGGCCGTCTCCCACGCCGCGGGCGTGGCGGCGCGCAGCACGGGCCGGAAGCGGGGGTCGGCCGCGACGGCGGCGAGGCCGGGGCCGGTGGAGCCGGTGTGGCGGGCCCAGCCGGTGAGGTCGAAGCCGAGCCCGGCCGGCGGGTCGGCGACGGGCACGCCGTCGGCCAGCAACCGCTCCAGCAGGTCGAGTTGGGTGGTGCTGTGGCGGATGCCGGTGAACACGTCGACCGGGACGCCATCGGCGCGCAGCCGCTCGGCCATCCGGCCCGCGAGGGCCACCGTGGCGGCGCAGGGGGGCGGGGAGCCCCAGCCGCGGCCGAGGTGGTCGGCCCAGCGGCGGAGCCAGGCGGCGGGCTCGGTGTCCGCGGTGTGCTCGGCGGCCTCGTCGCGCGGGCCGGTGAGCAGGGCCTCGGCGCCGGTCGCGGCGAGCACGGCGAGCCAGGCGGCGTCGTGCGCGGACGCGTCGGAGTTGCCGCCCGCGGTGGGCATCAGCTCCAGCAGGCGGACCCGGACCGCCTCGTCGCGCTGGCCGAGGGCGACGAGGGCGCCGTGCCAGGACTTCCAGAACGCGACGGGCGCGCGGTTGGCCGCCGGCGCCGCCAACAGCTCGGCGAGCAGTGCCTGTTCGTGCTCCTCCCGGTCCAGCCCGGCGGCCTTGACGAGTGCGCGGGCGTCCTCGGCGACCCCCGCGTAGGGGGCCATGCCGGCGGCGGCGCGCTCGGTGCACAGCTGGCGGAAGCGCTGCCAGGCGGTCGGCGGGTCGAGCCGGGAAGCGAGCGACTTCACGTACTGGCGCAGGGACTTGACGGTGAGCGCGCCGGCCAGGGCGAATTCCAGGAAGACGGCGCGCAGCCGCTCCTCGTCGACCTCAAGGCCGTGGGTGCGCTCGGCCTCGCGGGCCTTGCCGAACCAGCTCGCGGCGTAGGTCTGGTTGCCGACCCCGAGGAAGATCCGGCCGACCTCCTCGCAGAAGGTGGGCAGGAAGTGCGGCACGGCGCGGCCGAGGCGCCCGGCGAGCGCGTCGAAGCCGTCCTTGGCGGCGCCGGGCTTGGACCGGGCCTGGCGGGCCAGCCGCTCCAGCTCCTTGACCAGGGCCAGCGCGTGGTGCCCGTTGGCCGGGTCGTGGACCAGCGCCCACGCGGGGAAGCCGAGCGCCTCCTGCCGCACCTGGCCGACCTCGGCGGGCTCGGTGTCCGGGGCGAGTCCGAGGAAGTCGACGGCCAGGTCCTCGGCGGGGCCGAGCGCGCCGGGCACCAGGCGGACGATCCGGCGCCCGTCGAGCGCGGGGTGGGTGTAGGTGCGGGCGGTGAGCACGTCCGCGGCGCTGTCGGGCCGGCCCGCGCCGGGCACGGTGCCGGCCGGGAGGACGGCGCCGGCGTCGAGGAGCCGCTCGTGCGGGCGCTCGTGCAGGTCGGTGTCCGGTCGGGCGTTCAGGCTCTTGGCGGTCATGCCGCTTCCTCCCCTTCGATCGTGCGGCCGGCGTACAGTGCGGCGGCCATCCGCATGCCCTCGGACCAGGCCACCGGACCGACCTGCGCCAGCGGCAGCGCCCGGCCGTCCGGCCCCGCCCAGCTGAGCGGGCCCGTCTCGCACGCGTCGTACTCGTAGTAGTCGCCGACCCAGAGCCGGGCCTCGACCGTGCGGCCGTCCTCCGTCACCGGCACGACGGCGCTGCCGCCGCGCACCCGGTAGCCGAGCCGGGCACAGCGCCCGACGAGCTCGCGCAGCTCCTTGTAGCGCCCGCCCGCGTAGGTGGTGACCTCGGTGCCGCCCGGGACCTCCTCCGGCCGGTGCCAGACCTCCCGGTAGAGCTGCTGGACCCGCTGGGAGACGCCGAGTTCGACGGCGAACTCGCGCAGGTCGTCGAGCTCCGGGAGGAGGACGGGGTGGGGTATCCGGATCTCGCTGTCGGTGAGGCGCACGGTGTCGCCGTCCGGGTCGACCAGCCCGAGCCCGCGCTCGGCGTCGGCGTCGCGCAGGAAGCCGGCGACCACGCCGTCGGGCCCGGTGACGACCACGTCCCGCAGGACGCCGCGCCAGGCCTCGTCGGCCCAGACCGCGGTGACCACGGCCGCGGGCACGGGCAGTGAGCGCACCATCCACCGCTCGACGTCCTCCAGGCAGCGCCGCTCGTGCGCCCCCAGCCACTCGGCGAGCTGCCGCAGCTGGGTGACCACCGGGTCGTCGCCGAGTTTCGGCGGCACGGCCTTCAGCTGCCGCCCCGCCGCGTTCCGGCACAGCACCGTGCCGTCCCCGTCGAGCGCGACGCGATACCCGCCCGCACTCGTCTCCACCCATGCCACGGCCGTTCTCCTCCCACCTGTCGGTCAGCGATGGGAGGAACGTAGCGAGGCCCACTGACAACCCGACGCCCCGGGCCCGGAGTTCCCGACCTGCGGAAACCAAACCCATCGAACGAGTGAACGAGCTCGTCGTCGCGGCCTGGCGGGGCAACAGGTCATCACGTCGGGCGGAGCGAGGGATGGTCGGGGGCGGCCACGCGAGGGCGGACGGCGGGCGGGGAGGGCCGCGGCCGACGAGCGCCGGGCGGCGCCGTTCTGCGTCGAGGTGGGGCTTCAGGAGCGGAGCTCCCGCGCGGAGCCGCCACCTGCGCGACGCCCTCCCGGCGCGCGGCTGCGACCTCACGCACCGCGGATTCAACGGCGGGCACGACCACGCCAGTCGGCGCGGCGGCCTCGCCGACGGGCCCACGCACCTGCTGCGGGACCGCCCCTGGATCAAGCCTCCGGACCGTCCTCCCGCGAACCGTCCTCCCGCGGCTCCAGCCCGGTGCGGGTCAGCCAGCGGTCGGGGTCGGTGAGTTCGCGGCGGGTCGGGACGAGGGAGCGGTCCGTCCAGATCCGGTTCACCGTCTCCGTCCCGCCCGCGTCGACGAGCTTGTGCACGAACCGCACCGCCTGGTCGTGGGTGTCCGGCTCGGCGCGCACGCCCGGCAGGCGGGACAGCAGACGGGCGGCCCGGGCCGTCGGCCGCTCCCCCGCCTGGTCGCGGGCCAGCAGGCGGCGTGTCGCCCAGCGGGCGTGGCCCTCCCACAGGGCGCCGAGGACGGGGTCGTCCTCCCGGGTGCCGCCGGACGTCCGGTGCAGCAGGAGCGCCTCGACCGCGTCGGCGCCGGGCCGGGGGCCGCCCGCGCGGATCTGGGCCTGGTGGGTGAGCAGGTGCGTCAGCACGGCCCGCAGCGGGGCCCGCTGGGGCGCGCCGGCCAGCAGCGCCGGGGCCAGCAGGACGACCCACCGGCCGTCCTCGTCCTGGACCACCCGCCCGGACGGCACGCAGGTGATCCTGCGGTCGGAGTCCGCCGACGCCGACCCCTTGCGCAGCGCCGCCTCGGCCTTCTCGCGCTTGGCCGGGTCCGCGACGGCCGCCAGGGCGTCGCCCGCGAGGACGGTCTCGCAGACGCGGCGCACGTAGGCCTCTCGGCGCTGCGCGAACCCGTCGGGGTCCACCAGCACCAGGCGCACCTCGGGGCCGAGGTCGAGGCCCGTGGTCTCCTGGACGGGGCCGGCCAGTTCCCCGACCAGGGCGCGGGCCGCCTCCGCCAGGGCGTCCCAGCCACCGCCCGCCTGCTGTTCGACGACGATCTCGATCTCGATCACGAAGCGGAACTGTACGTCGCCGGGAAAGCTCTTCCCACTCGGTCCGCCCGACCGGCCGGAATCCGGCCCGCGGGAACGGGCCTCCGGGGCGGGTCCGCCCCGTGCTAGCGTCCCGGTGGCGGCGCACCGGCGCGTCGGCCCCGGACGAGACGTGCGCCGTACCCGGCCTGACAAGACGACGCACCGGAGGAGGCGTCATGTCCGACTTCACCCGGGCCGTCCCGGTGCCGCGGCCGCTGGACGTGCGGTGGATCCACGGCTCGCCGTCGGCGAAGCACGACACGGACCCGGAGATCCAGGTCCACGAGTACGACGAGCACACCGTCATTCTTCGGCAGAACAAGGCGACCAACTACGAGGCGCCGTTCCTGTACCTCCTGTTCGGGGCCGAACGGGCGGTGCTGATCGACACCGGGGCCACCGTCGAGGCCGCGTACTTCCCGCTGCGCGCGGTGGTCGACGAGCTGATCGGGAAGTGGCTCGACCGCAACCCCCGGGAGGACCGCGAGGGCTACGGGCTGCTCGTCCTGCACACCCACCCGCACGGCGACCACGTCGCGGGCGACGGCCAGTTCGCCGACCGCCCCGGCACGACCGTGGTGGCCGCCGATCCGGCCCTCGCGTGGCCGTACTTCGGCTTCGACGCGGCCCCGGACGCCGTGGCCCGGGTGGACCTCGGAGGCGGCCGCGTGCTCGAATGCCTCGCCACACCGGGGCACCACGCGGCGGCGGTCACCTACTACGACCCGTGGACGGGCTTCCTGCTCACCGGCGACACCGTCTACCCGGGGCGGCTCTACATCGACGACTGGGCCGCCTTCACCCGCACCGTCGACCGCCTGATCGCCTTCACCGGGCGCCGCCCGGTGACGCACGTGCTCGGCTGCCACATCGAGATGACCCGCGATCCGGGCCTCGACTACCCGATCCGCACCACCTACCAGCCCGACGAGCCCCCGCTCCAGCTCACCGTGGGCCACCTGCACGAGATCCGCGCCGCCCTCGCCGAACTGGGCACCCGGCCGGCCCGGCACGCCCTGGCGGACCTGATCCTCTGGCCGAGCGAGTGACCGTGCCCGGTGGCCCGGACCTGCGGCCCCCGTTCAGGAGCCGGCTGCCCGGTCGTGCCGGAGCGGCCCTGCCGCGTCGCGGGTCAGTCCTTGTACGGCACGAGCCCCGGCAGGTCCGGTTCGAAGCGAACGGGTCGGGAATGCGGATCGAGTCGCCGAACTTCCGCTCGGTCCTCGTGCGGTAGCGGTCGTCGGTCGGCTCGGAGGACGGCATCACCGTCCACTGCCGGGGGTTGACGACCAGGTAGAGCGGGAAGCCCGTGCGCGGGTGGTCGCGGCCCGTCTGCCGGTCTGTCTGCCGGTCCAGTCCGTCCACCGGTCCGCTCGGAACGCCGATCCTGCCATCGCCCGCGGCGGCCGAAAACGGGGTGCCGCGACTCGCCGACTCCCTTAGCGTGGCGGGCATGTGCACGCGATCGCAGACCTCCCTGCGCCACTACGTGTGCCCGTCCTGCCGGGTGTCGATGAAGCGCCTCGGTGCGGCCGGGCACGACGGGTGCCCGCGCTGCGGCCAGAACCTGGTCGACGCCGGACACGACTTGGAGGTGCCGCGGAAGCGGGACGACGCCGGCTGGCGGGCGCTCACCGCGCTGCTGCACGCGGGCGTGACGTTCCACTCCTCGTGCTGCGACGGGCCCGGCTGGCGCCCGCGCACGCCGCGCGAGGTCCGCGAGCGGCTGGCCGCCTCGCGCGGCACCGGGCTGTCGGTGGCCGCGGCGCTGACCACCCGGGACGTCGACGAGCTCAGTGCGAAGCGGCGGGCGCGGGCGCGAGTCCCGCGCAGCCGCGCAGGCCGTCGCGCCGCTTGAGCGCGGCCTCCGCGGCGGCGCCCGTCACCGGCACCGGGACGCCCCGGTCGTCGACGGTCGCCGGGGTGAACGCCTCGCCGGTCACCCGGCCGTCGCCGGTGACGGTAAGCGTCGTGACGCCGGTCTCGTTCGAGAACGGGTAGTCGGAGGTGCCGTACCAGAGGAAGTTGCCGAAGCCGTACCCGACGTAGGTGTTCCCGAGCATGCCGGAGCCGACCATCGTGTGGGCGTGGGTGCCGACCACGGCGGTGGCGCCGGCAGCGGCGAGCTTCTTCGCGATGGACGTCTGGGCGGCGGTCGGGCAGGCCTTCCCCTCCTCGCCCCAGTGCAGGTAGACGAGGACGACGGGCGCCTGGCGCTTCGCCTCCTCGACCGCCTTGACCACCGCGGGTTCGTCGAGCGCGGAGGCGATGCCCGGCTTGGCCGCGCCGGCGCGCCACTTCTGGTTGGTGAGGTCCTCGACCTGGCTGGCCGCCACCACGGCGACCTTCACGCCCCGCACGGTCGAGACGTACGGCGCGTACGCCTCCTTCGCGGTGCGGCCCACGCCGATGACCGGGATCGGCGCGGACTCCTTGGCCTTGAGGGTGTCGGTGAGGCCGTCGGCACCGAAGTCGACGGCGTGGTTGTTGGCCATGGAGACGACGTCGACGCCGGAGGCCTTGAGCGCGTCCAGCGCCTTGGGCGAGGTGCGGAAGGTGTAGAGCTTGGGCTCGGGGGCGCCGCGGCCGGTGATCGCGGTCTCCAGGTTGAGCACGGACAGGTCGGCGTCCGCGAGGGTCGCGGAGATCGGGCCGAGCGCCTGCTCGGGCGGCTGCACGGCGAGCCGGGCCTCGGTGCGGCCCTCGAAGTGGACGTCCCCGGCGAACGCCACCCGGATGGTGCCGTCGGACCGGGGCGCGGTCGGCTTGGCGGTCGGCGTGGCCGACGTCGCGCCGGGGGCCGTGCCGGGGGCTGCGGCGGACGCAGCGGCGGACGGCACGGCGGACACGGCACCGGACGCCGTGGCGGGCGCGGCCGCGGGCGCCGGGTCGTCGGGCCCGCACGCGGCGACGCCCGTCAGCCCGGTCAGCAGTGCGGCGGTGGCAGCAGCGGATACGGCGGCGCGGCGCATGAGTGGTTCCCCCCGGGGTCGACACAAGAGCGGTCAGCCTACGTCACCGACCCGCGCGGTTTGTGCACCGTTCGGGCACCGTAAGGACAAGATCGACACCGAACCGAACCTGGCCCGCCCGTCCCAACCGCCCGCCCCGCCCGGCCACCGCGTCCCTGGTGCACCACCCCCGCCCGCGCGCAGCGTGGAGAGGGGCACCCGCACGCCGAGGTTCACCGAGGTGGTACGCCATGGGCACCAACCAGCCGGCCGAGGACCAGTCGGCCACCACCCGGCCCGCCACCGGCCGCCCGCGCCGGATCGTGGTCGGGATCGACGGCTCGCCGCCGTCGAAGGCCGCCCTGCGCTGGGCGGTGGGGCAGGCCGTGCTCACCGGGGCGGTGGTCCACGCGGTGGCGGCCTGGGACTACCCGTCCCTGTACGGCTGGTTCGCGCCGATGGTGGACGACGGCTTCGAGCAGACCGCCCGCCGCACCCTGACCGCCGAGGTGAACGAGGTGGTCGGCCGGGACCGCCCGGTGGAGGTCCGGGAGAGCCTGGTGCTCGGCCACGCCGCCGAGGTGCTGCTGGGGGCGGCCGAGGAGGCGGACCTGCTGGTCCTGGGCAGCAGCGGCCGCGGCACCTTCGCCCGGACGCTGCTGGGCTCGGTGAGCGCGCGCTGCGCGGTGCACGGGGTCTGCCCGGTGGTGATCGTCCGCGCCGACGGCACGGCCTCGGCCCCGCCGCGCCCCCGCTCGACCACGGCGTCGGCCGAGGGCGCCGCCCGCACGAAGGACTGGCAGCTCAGCCTGCACGTCGTCGAGGACGGCGACACCACCCGGGTGCACGCCGTGCTGGACGCCGACGGCGACGTCCTGCACAGCGACGCGCTCGCCCGCCGCAACCCGCGCGACACCCCGGCGGCCGCCGTCGGCGACGAGTTCGCGGTCGGCCGGGCCCTGGTCGACCTCGGCCACCAGCTCCTGCGCGCGGGCGTCCACAGCGCCACCGGTCCGGCGGAGGAGTGAACCGGGCCGAGGAGCAAACCCGGCCGAGGAGCGAACCGGGCCGAGGAGCGAACCCGGCCGAGGAGCGAACCGGGCCCGCCGCGGTACGCCATGCTGAACCCCGACAGGTACCAGCAGCCGAACCGCCCAGGACCCCGGAGCCGCACCCCACCCATGGACGCCACGACCACGGACGACTTCACCCCCGCCGAACGCGCCCGCGGCCGGGCGCTGCGCCGCGCCCAGCTCCCGTGGGCGCTGGGCGGGCGGCTGACCGGCCTCGCGCTCACGCTCGTCCTCGGCCTCACCCCCGCCGGGGCCGGCCTGGTGAGCGCCGTCGGCAGCTGGTTCGGCGGCTCCCGCACCGCCGAGGTGCTGGCGGGCGCGGCGGCGCTCGTCGTGCTCGGCCAGGCGGCGCAGCTGCCGTTCGGCGCCGGCGTGCGGGTGGTCCGGGCCCGGTACGGGCTGGTGACGCAGGGCTGGGCCGGCTGGGCGATGGACGCGGTGCGCGGCCTGGCACTGGCGCTCGTCCTCGTCCCGCCGCTCGCGCTCGGCCTGTTCGCGCTCACGGCGTGGTCGCCGGAGCGCTGGTGGGTGCCGGGGGCGGGCGCGGCGGCGCTGCTCGTCGGGGCGCTGTCGTTCCTGCACCCGCTCCTCGTCGAGCCGGTGTTCAACCGCTTCACCCCGATGCCCGAGGGCCCGCTGCGCTCGGCGCTGCTCGCGCTGGCCGAGCGGGACGGCGTCCGGATCCGGGACGTCCTGGTGGCGGACGCCTCCCGGCGGACGACCGCGCTGAACGCTTACGTGTCGGGGCTGGGCGCGACCCGCCGGATCGTCGCGTACGACACGCTGCTGTCGACGGCCGAGCCGAGCGAGGTCGAGCTGGTGGTCGCCCACGAGCTGGGGCACGTGAAGCACCGGGACGTGCTGACCGGCACCCTGCTGGGCGCGGTGGGCGCGGCCGTGGCGGTCGCGGTGCTGGGCCTGCTGAGCACGTGGCAGCCGCTGCCGGCGGCGGCCGGGGCGGCGAACGCGGCCGATCCGCGGGCGCTCCCGCTGCTGGCGGCGGGCGCGGCGCTGCTGGGCGCGCTGTCGGGGCCTGCGCAGTGCGCGGCGAGCCGCCGGATCGAGGCCAGGGCGGACCGGCACGCCCTCGAACTGACCTCGGACGCCGAGCAGTTCATCGCGATGCAGCGCAGACTGGCACTGGCCAACGTGGCCGATGTCGACCCGCCCCGGGTGCTTGAGCTACTGTTCGCCACTCACCCCAGCGCGACCCGCCGGATCGCCGCCGCCCGTACCTGGCGGGCGGAGGGCGTGCGGACCGGCACCCCGGGGACCAGTGGGCCGACGGGCACCCCGGCCTGAATCCCCCCAAATCCGTTGTATAGTGCAACAAATCTCGAGGAGGACAGGACACCGTGCCCGGCCGCCAGACGTCGATCGACACCATCCAGCGCGAGCTGACCGCCTTCGCCCGCCGCGCCCGCCACAAGGCCTCGCAGCTGCACCCGGACCTGTCCCTGGTCACGTACAGCATCCTCGATCTGATCACCGAGCGCGGCGGCTGCCGGGCGGCCGACGTCGCGGCGTACTTCATGCTCGACAAGTCCACCGTCAGCCGGCAGGTCACCGCCCTGGAGAAGCTCGGACTGCTGCGCCGCGAGGCCGACCCCGACGACCAGCGCGGCCAGATCCTGCGCGCCACCGACGCCGGGCTCACCCTCCTGCGGGACGCCAACGAACAGCGCCGGCTGGCCTTCACCGAGCGCTTCACCGACTGGTCCGACGAGGACGTCGCCCGCTTCGCCGGCTACCTCGCCCGCTACGGCGCCGAGGGCTGAACCCCCGCCCCCGCCCGCCGAGGCTGCGAACGACACCGCCCGGGGTGCGCCGCACCGCCCGCACGGTGCACAGAGGAAAGATGCCCCCACGGGAGCGAGATCGTGACCCGCGCCCCCGCAACCACAGCCGATCATGGCGACCCGACCTCACCGCCTCCCTCGCCGGCCCCCGCGCCACCTTCGGCGCCGCCGTGCCGGCACTCGCCGCGCTCATGGGCATCGGCGCCGCCCGCGAGGACCTGACCAGCGCCAACATCGAGACCCATCGACATCCCCGACGACGGCACCGAGGTCCGCCTGATCGTCTACGGCCACCCGCCCCCGCTGCTGCTGCGTCCCGACGGCATCACCCCGCCGGCCGCACACCACCCGGCGCCGCCGCTCAGCCTCGGCGAACTGGCCCCCGCCGAGTACCAGGTGGAGGCGTTCCCATTCCTCCCCGGCGACCGCCAGTCCGGCGGCGGGCGGCGGCACGGGGACGGCGCGGGGACGACGCGGGGACGGCGAACAACTTTCAGCGAACAGATTTCGAAATCTGTTCGCTGAAAGTTGTCATCTGTTCGCACCTCACACGGTGAGCACGATCTTCCCGCGCAGGTGCCCGTGCTCGCTCACCCGGTGCGCCTCCGCCGCCTCCGCGAGCGGGAACACCCGGTGCAGCGGCAGCCGCAGCTCCCCAGCCGCGTGCAGCGCGAGCGCCGACTCGTACGCGCGCCCGTGGTACGCCGGACCGCCGTCGGCACCGCCGCTGAAGCGCACCCCGTGCTCCTCGGCGCCGGCGATGTCGACGATCGTCAGCACCCGGTCCGCGCCGCCGGCCAGCTCGATCGACAGCGGCAGCACCCCGCCGAGCCCGGCCGCGTCCAGCACCCGGTCCACGCCGCCCGGGGCGGCGGCCCGCACCCGCTCGGCCAGCCCGTCGCCGTACGCGACCGGGATCGCGCCCAGCTCGCGCAGGTGGGCGTGGTTGGCCTCGGACGCGGTGCCGACCACGGTGATCCCGCGCACCCGGGCGAACTGCAGCACCAGGGTGCCGACCCCGCCCGCCGCGCCGTGCACCAGCAGCGTCTCACCGGCCCGCGCGCCCAGGGTGTCCAGCGCCCGCTCGGCGGTCTCCGCCGCCACCGGGATCGCCGCGGCCTCCTCCCAGCTCAGCGTGGCCGGCTTGCGGGCCAGCAGGCCGGCCGGCGCGATCGCGTGCCCGGCGTGCGCACCACCCATCACGGCGCCGAACACCTCGTCGCCGGGCGCCCACGCGGTCACGTCCGCGCCGACGGCCCGGACCACACCGGCCAGTTCGAAGCCGAGGACGAAGGGGAAGGCGGCGGGGAACATGTCCGTCATCAGGCCGGCGCGGATCTTGTGGTCCAGCGGGTTGACGCCCGCCGCACGGACCTCGACCAGGACCTCGCCGGGGCCCGGGGCGGGCAGGTCGAGGTCGATGGGCCGGAGCACGTCCGCGCCGCCGTACTCGGAGAAGGCGATCGCCTTGGTCATGAGAAAGTCCTTGCCGTGTAAAGGAGTTGTCGAGGGGGCAGTCGAGGGGGCAGTCGAGGGACTTGCCGAGGAGTCACACGGGAGTCGTCGAAGAGCCGCCGACTCGTACGGCTCCATCCTCGGTTCCGGACCGACGCACCCCGGCCCGCCTTTCGGACGGTTCCGCCCCTCCCAACGGCCAGGCCGGCCGGGCATCCCCGGGGCTACGCTGGACGGCATGACCGGAATGAGCACGGACGGGGACTGGCAGAGCGGGTGGGGGCGCCCCGAGGACGCGCTCGCGAGGGCCGTCGAGGTGCTGCGCGCACCCCGGCCCACGATCCTGAACCGCCTCTCCGAGGTGCTCGGCACGCTCGTCCCGCACGTGGCGCTGGCCCAGCTCAGCGGCGTCTGCACGTACTCCCCCACGAAGACCCTCGGCCTGCCGGAACTCGCCGGGGAGGTCAGCAGCCTGGAGCTCTCCCGGCTCGCCGAGGCCACCGCCGGTGCGGCACCGGACGGCCGGCCGTGGCAGGGCGAGGCCCGGCTCGCGGGCCGGACACGGCCCGTCGTGGTGGCCGCGGCGACGCCGGGCAACAGCAGCGCCGCCGTGCTGGTGCTGGTCCGCACGACCGCCGAGCCGGTGCCCGACGGCGCACTCGCCGTCCTCCAGCAGCTGTGGGAGCTGATCACCACGCACTCGCACCACCGGGCCACCGACGCGGCCCCCAAGCACGCGGCTGCCTCCCGGGCCTCGGCGAACGCCCGGGCCCGCGCGATCGCCGAGTTCACCGGCCTGCACAGCGCCGCGCTCACCGCGATCCTCGCGCCGCTGCGCTCGCCCGCCCTGGACGACGCGACCGCGCGCCGCAACGCCACCGAACTGGCCGTGACGGCGCTGCTGGACCTGCGCGCGGGCGCCGAACTCGACCGGACACTGAGCGAGGAGCCGGCCGACACCGCGTTCGCCCGGCTCGCCGAGGAGCTGCGGCCGCTGCTGCGGCACGGCCGGGTCCGGCTGGACCTTGTGCCCCCGGCCGACTCCGCCCGGTCCGTCCCCGCGGACACCGCGCACACCGCCCGGGACGCCGTCCGGGCGACCGTCCTCACGATGCTCGACCAGGACGGGGTGACCCGGCTGCACGTGAGCTGGACGTTCACCGGCGACACGCTGCGGGCGGTGGTCCGCGACGACGGCCCCGGCCTGCTCGCCGCCGACGCCCTCACCGTGCACCGCACCGCCGACCGGATCGCCGCCCTCGGCGGCCGGGCCGACGTGGAGGCCGTCCCCGGCTGGGGCAGCACGGTGACGGTGGACCTGCCGCTCGTCGCCCCCGGACCGGCCCTCGCCGGGGACCCGCTGGACGGTCTGCAGCCTCGCGAGCTGGAGGTCCTGGACCAGTTGGCGCGGGGCCGGCGCAATCGCGAGATCGCCCGGGAACTGCACATCAGCGAGTCGACGGTGAAGTTCCACGTCGCCAACATCCTGGCGAAGCTGGGCGTCGCCTCCCGTGGCGAGGCCGCCGCCCTTGCCCACCGCGCCGGGATGCCGGCGGCTCCGGAACTGTACGTCGCGTCGTGACCGACGCTCAGGAGTGGTTCAGCGGCTCAGCGGGCCGCACCCGGTACGGCGCTCCAGCCGGTGTCGTCGGAGCCGGAGTCGGAGTTGGAACCGGAGTTGGAACCGGAAACGGAGTCAAGGCCGGAACCGGAGCGCGAATCGGAGCAGGAGACAGGGCAAGGGACGTACGCAATCATGGACATCTCCCTCGATAAGGGACCGGACAGCGGCCCTGTCGACGATTAAAATCGCCAGCCTCACTCCAGCACAAGCGAAAATCGGGAGAGATGACGTGCCCGAGACAACGTGGGACCCGACCGCCCCCGGCATCCTCCGGCTCCCGTCCGGCCGCGTGCTGCGGGGCCGGGGTCTGAGCCGCCCGCTGCCGCCCGGCCCCCGGCCCGACTTCGCGCTCCACCTGCTCGGCCACCGCCCCGCCCCCGTCCCGTGGGAGGCCCGCTGGGTGCGCTGGCCCGACTTCCGCCTCCCCGCCGACCGCGCCGACGCGGCGGCCGCCTTCCGCGAGGCGTGGGAGCGGTGCGCCGGCGAGCGCGTCGAGGTCGCCTGCCTCGGCGGCCGCGGGCGCACCGGCACCGCGCTCGCCCGCATCGCCGTCCTGGACGGCGTCCCGCCCGCCGAGGCCGTCGCCTACGTCCGGGCCCACTACAGCCCGCACGCCGTCGAGACGCCCTGGCAGAAGCGGTACGTCCGGCGGTCCGCGGGAGAATCCTCCCCATGTGACGCCAACTGATGCTCGAACTGGCCCCGGACGCCGCGCCCGGTGCTCCTGCCGCCGACGGCTCGTTGGGGGAGGTCGAGGGGCTCGGGCAGCGGGTCCCGCCCGACCTCTCGGCCCTGCTGCGGGAGTGCGACGGGGTCGTCCACCGGGGACTGGTACCGGTGGGACTGGTGCCGCCAGCGGTTCCGGCCCCTGTTGGTCAGGTCTTGCGCAGGGCCGGGGCCGGGGCGCCGATCAGGAGCCGGCGCACGGCGTCCCACGCGGTGCGCAGCGCGGCGGCGCAGGCGCGGGTGTCGTCGCCGAGGAGGCGCAGCCAGGCGCCGGCGTCGTGCGGCAGGACGCTGACGCCGTACAGCAGGCCGCAGTCGGCGAGGGCGTCGTGCAGCGTGTCGGCGACCCGGGCGGCCGGGGCGAGCGGCGTGATCGCGTACAGGCTGGCCATGACGTCGTGTCCGGCGAGCACGGCCGGGCCGGTGACGCCCCCGCCGGCGGGCTCCAGGCGGACGGTGTCCAGGGCGACCAGCCGGCCGTCCGGGCGCCGGACCTCGAGGTCGGAGGCGAACACCCGGTAGGCGTTCCGTTCGCCGCGGGCGAGGCGGCCGGCGAGGACGGTCTCGCCGGCGAGGACGGTGGCGGTGGGGTCGACGGTGAGGACGGTGCGCTGGTAGAGGCGGGAGCCGGCGAAGGGGATGACGGGCTCGGGCAGGTACTCGACGTAGGCGCGGGGGCCGGCGTGCAGGTTGACGAGCTGCGTCGCGTAGTCGAACTCCATCCGGTGGACCTTGGTGGCCGCCTGCGTGGTGAGGTGCACCGCCGTGTCCGCCCCGCAGCGCAGGTCGGTGCGGAGCCGGTCGGCCTGGAGGATGCCGCCGCCGGTGGACATCAGGAGGGTGACGGCGAGGTCCGGGCGGGCCGGGTCGTAGTACAGCGGGCGCATGATCTGCAGCGGCGACTTCTGGTAGTGGCCGGTGAGTTCGGTGCGGGAGCCGATCCGTTCGAAGGCGAGCTCCAGCAGGCCGACCTTGCCGGGACGCCCGACCCCGAGGGTGTCGGGCGTG
This sequence comes from Kitasatospora sp. NPDC001660, assembly GCF_053596725.1. Classification (NCBI taxonomy): domain Bacteria; kingdom Bacillati; phylum Actinomycetota; class Actinomycetes; order Kitasatosporales; family Streptomycetaceae; genus Kitasatospora; species Kitasatospora sp. NPDC001660. The sequence continues at coordinate 68,376 of NZ_JBSFGU010000012.1, forward strand.
CCGGCGTGCCGGCGGACCTCGGCCGGGACGCGGGCCGGCTCGTAGTGCCGGGGGTCGAGCCGGGGTACCACCACGTCCGGGGGCGTCACCACATCTGGAGGCGCCGTCATGCGGCGACCTTGCGGAAGGTCGCCAGGAAGTCGGCGATCTCCTCCAGCCCTTCGCCGGTCAGGCAGTTGGTGAGCACGACCGGGCCGCCCTCGCGGACGCGGTGGGCGTCGGACTCCATCACGCCGAGGTCCGCACGGACGTACTGGGCGATGTCGATCTTGTTGATGACCAGCAGGTCGGACTCGGTGATGCCCGGGCCGCGTTTGCGGGGCATCTTCTCGCCCTCGGCGGTGTCGAGGACGAAGAGGAAGAGGTCGACCAGGACGGGGCTGAAGGTCAGGGTCAGGTTGTCGCCGCCGGACTCGAACAGCAGGGTGTCGACGTCGGGGAAGCGTTCCAGGAGCTCGGCGCCGGCCGCGAGGTTCATCGTCGGGTCGTCCCGGACGGCGGTGTGCGGGCAGGCGCCGGTCTCGACGCCCACGACCCGCTCGGGGTCGAGCACGCCGGCCAGGGTGCGGCGCACGTGCTGGGCGTCCTCCTGGGTGTAGATGTCGTTGGTGATGACGGCCGGGTGGTGGCCGCGCGCGATCAGGACCGGGACGAGGGCCTCGATGAGTGCCGTCTTGCCGGAGCCGACGGGGCCGCCGATGCCCACACGGAGCACGTTCTCGGTCAACTTTCCTCCTCTGGTGCGGTGTTGCGTGTGTTTCCTCCGCCCAGGGGGTGCGGTCGCGCGCGCCCCCGGGGCGGTTCAGCTCATGAACAGCCGGGCCTCGGCCCGCTCGTGCCGTCCGGACATCGCGTCCGCGACCGGCACGCAGCCGCCGAGGTCTGCCAACTCCCTTTCCAGGGCCGCCTGGACGACCTCCTCGATGACGGGCGCGACCGCCCGCAGCACGACCTGCGCCTTCCGGTGGTCGGTCAGCCGCAGTCGCAGGGCGGCGCCGACGAAGCTGGTGCAGAACGCGAACAGGTCGCTGGCGACGGCCTGTTCGACCGGCACGCCGGCCGCCGCGTACGCGACCCCGGCGGCGACCGCCTGCGAGCCGGGGGCACGCTTGTCGGCGACCAGTGCGGCGTACCGCTCCAGCGGCTCACCGCCCAGCGACTCCCGTGCGATGTCCAGGAGTTGGCGCCCGGTCCGGGTCGCGGCCAGGCGCAGCTCGCGGTTGAGCCTGGTCGCGTGCAGCCGCTCGTCGACCTCGGCCAGCAGGTCCCAGTCACCGGCCGTCGCGGCGCGGTGGGCCAGGGCGAGCGCGGTCGCGTCGGCCGGGCCCACCGAGTGGCGGAGCAGGTCGGTGAGCAGCTCCGGCATGGTGTCGGGGGTGACGGCCTTGGCCTGCGCGTAGCCCTCCAGGCCGTGGGAGAGGGTGTAGAACCCGCTGGGGAAGGCGGAGTCGGTGAGCTGGAGGCAGACGAGCAGGGCGCCGAGCGGGGCCGTGGGGGCCGGGGCGCCGCTCACGCGAGGTAGAACAGGTGGTTGAGCGGGAGTTCGCGGGCGGGCTCGATGGTGGCGGGCTCGCCGTCCAGGGTGACCTTGTAGGTCTCCGGGTCGACCGCGATCTTCGGCAGCGCGTCGTTGCGGATCATGTGCTGCTTGCCGACCGAGCGGCACCGTTGCACCGGCAGGACGCGGCTGTCGAGGCCGAGCGCGGCCGGGACGCCGAGGTCGACGGCGGCCTGGGACATGAAGGACACCCGGGTGGCCTGCTTGGCGCGGCCGAAGGCGCCGTACATCGGACGGTAGTAGACCGGCTGCGGGGTGGGCAGCGAGGCGTTGGGATCGCCCATGAGGGCCCAGTTGATGACACCGCCCTTGATGACCATCTTGGGCTTGGCGCCGAAGGAGTTGATCGGCCAGAGCACGATGTCGGCGAGCTTGCCGGGCTCCAGGGAGCCGATGTGGTCGGCGGTGCCGGAGGCGATGGCCGGGTTGATGGTGAGCTTGGCGAGGTAGCGCAGCACCCGGAAGTTGTCGTTGCGCCCGGTGTCGCCGGCGAGTTTGCCGCGCTGGTCCTTGCAGTGGTGGGCGGTCTGGAAGGCGCGGGTGAAGGACTCCCCGATGCGGCCCATGGCCTGCGAGTCGGAGGAGAAGATCGAGATGACGCCCTCGTCGTGCAGGACGGTCTCGGCGGCGATGGTCTCGGCGCGCACCCGGGAGTCGGCGAAGGAGACGTCCTCGGGGATGTCGTGGCTGAGGTGGTGGCAGACCATCACCATGTCGAGCAGCTCGTCGACGGAGTTGACGGTGTAGGGCAGGGTCGGGTTGGTGGAGGACGGCAGGACGTTGGCCTCGCCGGCGATCCGCATGATGTCGGGGGCGTGGCCGCCGCCCACGCCCTCGGTGTGGAAGGTGTGGATGGTGCGGCCGTCGATCGCGGAGAGGGTGTCCTCGAAGAAGCCGCCCTCGTTGAGGGTGTCCGTGTGGATGGCCACCTGGACGTCGTACTCGTCGGCGACGCGCAGCGCGGTGTCGATCGCGGCCGGGGTGCTGCCCCAGTCCTCGTGCACCTTGAGGCCGCACACGCCCGCCTCGACCTGCTCGCGCAGGGCGCCGGGCAGCGAGCCGTTGCCCTTGCCGAGGAGGCCGACGTTGACCGGGAGGTCCTCGACCGCCTGGTACATCCGGCCGATGTTCCACGGGCCGGGCGTGCAGGTGGTGCCGTTGGTGCCGTCGGAGGGGCCGGTGCCGCCGCCGATGAGGGTGGTGATGCCGTTGCTCAGCGCCTCCTGGGCCTGCTGCGGGGCGATGAAGTGGATGTGGGTGTCGATGCCGCCGGCGGTGGCGATCAGGTGCTCGCCGGAGATCACCTCGGTGCCGGGGCCGATCACCAGCTTGGGGTGCACGCCGCTCTGGGTGTGCGGGTTGCCGGCCTTGCCGACGGCGGCGATGAAGCCGTCCTTGACGCCGATGTCGCCCTTGACGACGCCGAGGACCGGGTCCAGCACGACGACGTTGGTGATGACCAGGTCGAGCGCGCCCTGGACGGAGGTGGCGGCCGGGTCCTGGGCCATGCCGTCGCGGATGCCCTTGCCGCCGCCGTAGACGGCCTCGTCGCCGTAGTGGCCCTGGTTGAAGTCCTTCTCGATCTCGACGACGAGGTTGGTGTCGGCGAGGTGGAAGCGGTCTCCGACGGTGGGCCCGAACAGGTCGGTGTACTGCTTGCGGGAGAGCATGGCCATCAGAGGGTGCCTTCCTTGTGGTCGTCCTTGTGGTCGACCTTGTGGTCGAGGTTGGTGCCCTTGAAGCCGAGCGCGATCGCCCGGCCGATGGCGCGGGCGCGCGTGTCGGGGGACCTGATGCCGCCGTCGACGAGGTTGCTGAAGCCGACCAGGCGGCCGTGGCCGCCGAACTCGGCGAGCGTGACGTCCTTCGTGTCGCCCGGCTCGAAGCGGACGGCGGTGCCGGCCGGGATGTCCAGGTGCTTGCCGAAGGCGGCGTTGCGGTCGAAGTCGAGGGCGCGGTTGGCCTCGAAGAAGTGGTAGTGGGAACCGACCTGGATCGCCCGGTCGCCCGTGTTGCTGACCGTGATGGTGACCGTGGCGCGGCCGGCGTTGATCTCTACCGGGTCGTCGCCGTACAGGTACGTGGCGCCACCAGACATGGCTGGCCCTTCCTCTCCGTCGGTTCTTGTCGGTTCTGTCGGTTCTGTCGGTTCTCTCGGTTCAGTGGTGCGTGTGGACGTGCGCGTGGCCGTCCGGGTCGCTGCGCCCCTGCCCGTGGCTGTGGGCGCCGCCCCGCCCATGGGTGTGGGCGCCGCCCGGGCCGTGGCTGTGGGCGCCGCCCGGGCCGTGGCTGTGGGCGTATCCGTGCCCGTGCTCGGCGTCGAGGCCGGCCGCGACGCCGTCCTCGCCGTGGCCGAGCAGGTACAGGGCCGCCGCCGCGCGGGCCGCGACCACCCCGGCGATCGCGGCCGGGCGCAGCAGCGGGCCGCCGTCGCGCACCCCGGGCAGGTCGGTGCGCAGGGCCGGTCCGAAGGAGGCCGGGACGGCCGTGACGGTCCGGGCGCCGAGGAGGCGGCAGCGTTCGGCGCCCTCGGCGGGGTCGGGGTCGCCGCCCGCGAGGGCCACTTCCACCCAGCGGTGGTGCCCGTGCTGGCGGACGAGCCGGGCGATCCGGAAGAGCTCCGCGTCCTCGAACGGTCCGGCGGCCGGGGCGGTGACCAGGACCGCGCCGTCGGGTTCGGGGGCGGCCGGGGCTGTGGCGCGCAGCCAGCCGACGAGGTGTTCGGCGGCGCCGAACGGTGCGGTGAGGGCGAGTCGGCCCCGGGGCTCGCCGGCGGCGAGCCAGCGCAGGGCGCGGGCGCTGTCGGCGACCAGTTTCGGGTCGCGGCCGAGCGTCATGGGGACGACGCACACCGGTCCGCCGGTGGCGGCGAGCGCCGAGCGGACGGCCCCGGTGAGCTCGCGGCCCGGGGCGGCCGCGGCGTGGACGGCGGGCTCGCGTTCCACCAGGGGGGCGAGGTCACGGGCGTGGTCGCTCTCGTGCCCGCCGGCCAGCACCACGGTGGCGGCCCGGCGGTCCACCGTCACTCAGGCACCGACCGGGTCGTGGCAGGAGACGAGCTTGGTGCCGTCGAGGAAGGCGGCCTCGACCTGGAGCAGCGGGAGCATCTCGCGCACGCCGGGCATGACCTCGGTGCCGCTGACGACCTGCTTGCCGATCTCCGTGCACTCGGCGACGGTGCGCCCGTCCCGCGCGCCCTCCATGATCGCCTCGCTGATGAGTGCGCAGGCCTCGCTGTAATTCAGCTTCACGCCGCGGTCGCGGCGTTTGCGGGCCAGATCGGCCACAACGTAGATGTACAGCTTGTCCATCTCGCGCGGGGACAGGTTCACGGGGATCACGCTTCCTTTCCGGCTTTCCGAGGAATCGCAGGGGGAGTTCGGGGGATGGCACGAACCATCAGACTCGGCGCAGGCGTGGAATTTCCGGCACCGCCCCGGGGAACAGCAACGTGGTGACGACGAACGGCCAGGTGAAGGCAGGGCCACCGAAGGGCGCGGAGACGGCGGACGGCGTGAAATCGACCTGGGCGACCCCCTGCATGATTTCGACAGCCGACTTGGCGGATATCGGGCGGGTGGTCCCGCCGCCGCCCTGTCCGCCCTTTTCCTGACTCATGCGTCGCACCAATTCCCGCTTCGGCTCTTCACGGCATGACGAAATAATCCGCGAGCCCGATCGACTTGCTCACGAACAGCTCGCGATTCCTTCGGAACCGTACTCCTGCGGATTGCCGACATGCTCGCACACAACACGTTACGTCCGAATGACGAACGGTGATCACCATGCCCCTGAGCTGCAACATTCTGTTGAATCTGCAGGTCACGCACCCCTTGAAGAGTTGCATTCTTTGCGAAGTTTTACTTACGGCCGCCAGGAACAAGAGCGTGGTCATGCCAAGGAATTCACCACGAAGCCCATCCTTCGCGGGCAATTCAGACATTTGGGCGCGGCCACCGGGTCGCGGAAAGCGAGGGGGACGTGACGGACCCGTGGATCCCACTCCACCCGATCGGGGGCAAGCGACCGCTCGACCGGCTCGACCTCGACGCCGAACCGACCGCGCCGCGCGGCGACGGACGCGGGCGGCAGTGGGAGCCGACGATGCGCCGGCAGACCCCCTGCCCGATCCCGGGCATCCCCGAGGCCGCGCCGCGCGACGCGGCGCCGCACCGCGGGGACGCCGAGGAGGCCGGGCGGGTGCCGACGGAGGAGCTGGGCCCGACGCCCCGCCACCTGATGACATGTCCGCGATGGACATCACACACTCTTCACACGAACGCCACCCGTTCGGCAATCGCGTGCATGACACTGTGTCCGACAGCTCCGAACGGGGGTCGTTCGCCGGCAAACGGTCAACGGCAAGATGACATTGTGTCCGACGGGTGTGCGAGCACCGTCCAGGCGGCGAACAGGCTTTCACTCCAATAACACGGTATGACTAGTATCGCTTCGTCAAAAAGCCCGCCCTAAGGAGTCAGCTCTGCGCGCGCGTGCGAATCGGCGGCCCCCGACGCCGAAGGCCCCCCGCAGGCGTCCGCGCCTGTCCCTGCGGACGGCGCTGCTCGTCCTGGCCGTCGTCCCCAGCATCGCCCTCGCCCTGCTCTGGGCGGTCACCAGCGGCGAGACGCTCTCCTCCTTCCATCGGCAGGCCGCCCAGGGCATGCTCGCCCAGAAGGCCGGGCAGCCGTCCAACATCGTCTACTACAACCTCCAGGAGGAGCGCCGGCTCAGCGCCGAGGCGCTCGCCCGGCCCGGCGCGGGCGTCGACCAGCTGCGCCACCAGCGGCAGCTGACGGACGACGCGGTGCGCCAGTTCCAGACGCTCTCCGGCGAGGCCGCCGACGAGGCGCCCGCCGAGGTGCGCACCGCCGTCGCCGAGGCCCGCCAGGCGCTCGGCCGGCTCGGCGAGCAGCGGGCCGCCGTCGACCGGGGCACCATCGACCAGCAGTCGCTGTACGCCTACTACACCGACCTGATCGCCGTCGACCTGCGGCTGTTCACCGCGCTCAGCCATGTCGACACCGGTGAGATCACCTGGATCTCCAAGACCCTCGTGAACGCCTTCTGGGCCAAGGAGATGCTCGCCCGCGAGGACGCCGTCCTGGCCCGCGGCTGGCCCTCCGGGCGGCTCGGCGTCGCCGAGTACCAGCAGGTGCAGGAGGCGATCGGGGCGCAGGACCACCTGTTCACCGTCCAGATCGCGCCCTACATCCCGGCCGGCGAGGCGCAGGCCTGGCACGACCTGATGAACAGCCCGTCCTGGCAGGCGAAGACGGCCGTCGAGCAGGCCCTCACCAAGCCCACCGCCGCCGAGCCGGGCGGCGCCACCGTCAAGCTGCCGCCGATGCAGGACCAGTGGCGCCAGGCCGTCGACCAGGTCAACCCGCAGCTCGTCAAGGCGATCGAGACCCGCACCGACGGCGTGGTCAAGGTCGGCCTGAACTCCATCTTCTCGCTCCTGACCACCGTCGTGCTGACCGCCGTCGTCGGCCTGGTCGCCGTCGTCGGGATCGGCGTCGCGAGCTGGCGGCTCAGCCGCTCGCTGCGCCGCCGGATCAAGGAACTCCAGACCCAGGCGGAGGAGTTGGAGCGCACCCTGCCCGAGGTCGTGGAGCGCCTCGGACGCGGCGAGCAGGTCGACGTCGAGGCGCAGTCCCAGGCCATCACCACCGGCCAGGCCGGCCGGGGCACCGACGAACTGGCCACCCTCGGCCAGGCGCTCAACGCCGCCCGCACCTCCGCCCTGGAGACCGCCGTCCGGCAGGCCGAGCAGCACCGCGGCTTCGAGCGGCTGCTCCAGCGCATCGCCCGCCGCACCCAGCTGCTGATCGGCCGCCAGCTGCGCCGCCTGGACGAGCTGGAGCGCAAGCACGAGGACCCGGAGGTCCTGGAGGGCCTGTTCGACCTCGACCACCTCACCGCGCGCCTGCGCCGCTACGAGGAGAACCTCGTCATCATGGCCGGCGGCCAGCCGCAACGGCGCTGGCGCAAGCCCGTCCCGCTGCTGGACGTGCTGCGCGCCGCGCAGGGCGAGGTGCAGGACTACCGGCGGATCATGCTGGACGTCGAGGGCCACCCCTGGCTCTCCGAACGGGCCGTCGGGCCGGTCGCCCACGTGCTCGCCGAGCTGATGGAGAACGCCACCACCTTCTCCAAGCCGCCGACGCCGGTCGAGGTCCGGGCCGCCATGGTCGGGCGCGGGCTCGCCGTGGAGATCGAGGACCGCGGCCTCGGCATGGACCCGGAGCAGTACGACGCGGCCAACGCGCTGATGAGCCGCCCGCCGGCCCGCATCGACGTCCTGGAGCGCGGCGACGACATCCGCCTCGGCTTCCACGTGGTCGCCCGGCTGGCCGCCAACGCCGGCCTCAAGGTCGAGTTCCGCCCGTCCGCCTTCGGCGGCACCCGGGTGGTCGTCCTCGTCCCGGCGGAGCTCGTCATCGACGGCGACGCCGGACTGCCCGACGCCGCCCCCGCGCCGGCCGCGGCCGGCGGGCCGATCCCGCTCGTGCGGCGCTCGCGCAAGGCACTGCTGACCGCCTCCAGCGAGGCGCCCGCGCCGCGGCCGGCCGCGCCGGTCGCCCCGGTGGACGCCTTCGGGCCGACCGGTGGGAGCCCCGTCCCGGTCGAGGCGGTCGGGCACGTCGAGCACGCCCGGCCGCTGCCCGACGCCCCGCACGCCGACCAGCCGATCGAGCACAGCTCCCCGGCCTCCGACGCGCCCCTCGACGAGGCGCCCTCGCACGACGCCCCCGCTTACCCGGACATCGCCTACGCCCGGGTGACGGACGCCGAGGCGCCGTACGCCGACGAGCAGTACCGCCCGGCCGACCACTACCGGCTGGCCGAGCGGCGCCGGCGCCGCGAGTACGCCTCCGCCGTGCCGCTCAGCGCCGCCGACGGTCACCAGCCGCCGCTGCCGCAGCGCATCCGCCAGGCCAGCCTCGCGGCCGAGCTGCGCGTCCCGCCGCCGCCCGGGGACCGTCCCGAGGCGCGCGGGCCCGCGGCGGACGGACCGTTGACGGACAAGCAGATCGCTGGCGGGCAGATCGCGGACGGACAGATCGCGGGCGGGCAGCCCTCCGGCGGTCCGTTCCAGCGCCCGGTGCGCCGCTCCGGCGCGACCATCGGCGCCTTCCAGCGCCAGTCCCGCGCCGCCCGCGCCCAGGGCCGCCAGAGCGGCTCCGAGGACAGCGGCGAGACCCCGCCCGGACATCCCGCCCCGCCCGCGCCGGGCCCGTCACCATGGGCCCGGCCCGACGCGGGCACCCGATCCACGCGGACGGACGACCAGTCTTGACCTCGACCGCCCCGTCACCTAGGCGGATCCCGACCCTCGCGGGTCGTCACCGGCCGAGCACAGCGAGTGCGCCGCCTGTCGGCCTGCAGATGCCGCGGCGGTCTCCCCCTGCCCCGTATCACCGCTCTCTGCCCCGCTGTGCGGGAAGTCCAATCCCCCCTCCGGTCACCACCGGGGACAATCCACGGAGGTATCCGATGAACCGAACGATCGCCACCCACCAGGACCTCGACTGGCTGCTGGACGGACTCGTCGACTCCGTGCCCGGGACCAGGAACGCCGTGCTGCTCTCCGACGACGGCCTGGTCGTCAGCCACTCCCGCTCCATCGAGCGCGCCGACGCCGAGCGCCTGGCCGCCGTCGCCACCGGCCAGCAGAGCCTCGCCCGCGGCGTCGGCCAGCTCTTCGACGGCGGGCCGGTCCACCAGGTGATCGTCGAGCTCGCCGAGTGCTGGCTGTTCGTCATCGCCGCCGCCCAGGGCACCCACCTGGCCGTCATCGCCTCCCAGGAGGTCGACGCCGAGGTGATGTCGGTGGCCATGCACACCCTCGTGCAGCAGGTCGGCCAGAAGCTCGGCACCCCGGCCCGCGACGAGGCGGCCCCCGGCTCCTTCGACGCCTTCGCCGCCCGCAGGCCCGGCGCCACCGGACGGGGCTGATGCGGGTGGTCCCGCACTGGAGCGAACTCGACGACGCGGACGACGGCGCCGGGACGATGGTGCGCCCGTACACCATCACCCGCGGCCGCACCGCGCCCGAGCGCGACGACCTCACCCTGATCACGGTGCTCACCACCGACGAGGAGGAGACCGCCCGGGCCCTCACGCGCAGCCGGGCCGGCGCCCGCGGCCTCCAGCCCGAGCACCGGGCGATCCTCGACCGCTGCCGCCGCCCGGCCGCGGTCGCCGAGGTGGCGGCCGGCCTGGACCTCCCGGTCTCGGTCACCAAGATCCTGCTCGGCGACCTGGTCGCCCAGGGCCTGCTGCGGGCCCGTGCGCCGCTCTCGGTGGCCCGGGCCGCCGGCGGCGCGGACCTCGGCCTGCTCACGGCCGTACGCGAAGGACTCCGGAGACTCTGAACATGGCAACACCCGACTCCACCAGCGCAGTCGCACCCGCCGCACCCGCCGCCGTCAAGATCCTCATCGCGGGCGGATTCGGCGTCGGCAAGACCACCCTCGTCGGCACGGTCAGCGAGGTCGCCCCGCTGCGCACCGAGGAGTACCTGACCAAGGCCAGCGTCGGCATCGACGACCTGGCCGGCGTCGACCAGAAGGACACGACCACCGTCGCCCTCGACTTCGGCCGGATCACCGTCAACCCGGACCTCGTCGTCTACCTGTTCGGCACGCCCGGCCAGGAGCGCTTCTGGTTCATGTGGAACGACCTGGTCAACGGCGCGCTCGGCGGCATCGTCATCGCCGACACCCGGCGGCTGGACACCAGCTTCGCGTCCATCGACTTCTTCGAGAGCCGGCGCATCCCGTTCGTGGTCGCGATCAACTGCTTCCACGGCCGCAACACCCGCACCCCCGACGAGATCCGGGCCGCGCTCGACCTCGACCCGCAGGTGCCGATGCTGATCGGCGACGTCCGTGAACGGGCCTTCGGCCGGGACCTCCTGCTCGCCCTGGTCGACCACCTGATGGAGCCGGCCGGCGCCGCCCCCGCCGGCTGAACCGCCGGCCGGTCCGCCGGCCGAACCCCGGCTTGAAATCCACCCCTTGGAGCCCGGCATGACCCCACCCCTGCGCGTCCTGGTCCACGGCGGCGGCATCGGCGGCCTCACCCTCGCCACCGCCCTCGCCCGGCGCGGCCACCACGTCGACGTCGCCGAGCTGCGCGACGGCCTGGAAGCGCTCGGCGTCGGCATCATCCAGCCGTCCAACGCCCTGCACGTGATGCGCGAGATCGGCGCCCTGGACGCCTGCCTGGCCGCCGGCTTCGCATGGGACGTGCTGACCATCTGCGACCCGGCCGGCGCCACCCTCGCCCGGATCCCGCAGCCGCGGATGGGCGACGCCCCGGCCAACAACGGCATCCCGCGCCCCGCCCTCGCCGAGGTGCTCGCCACCACCGCCACCGAGGCCGGCGCACACCTGCGCTTCGGCACCACGATCGCCTCGCTCGCGCAGGACGACCGGGGCGTGGACGTCACCCTCACCGACGGCCGCACCGGCCGCTACGACCTCGTGGCCGGCTTCGACGGCATCGGCTCGCCGCTGCGCAGACGCCTGTACGGGGAGAGGTACCCGCCCGAGTACACCGGCTTCGCCAACTGGCGGGTCACGCTGCCGCGTTCGCCCGAGGTGCGGGGCGTGGTCATGTCCGCCGGGAACCCCAGGGCCAAGGCGCTGCTCACCCCGATCAGCGACGAACTCATGTACCTGGGCTCGGTGTTCGCCGAGGCCGAGGACTTCCGCCCGGACCCGGAACGCGCCCACGAGCAGCTCGCCGAGCGGCTCGCCGGCTTCGGCGGCCCCATCGCCGAGGCGCTCGCCCAGGTCACCGACCCGGCCGCGGTGGTCTACTCCCGCATCTCCCAGGTGACGGTGGAGGAGCCCTGGCACGTCGGGCGCATCGCCCTCGCCGGCGACGCCGCCCACGCCAGCACCCCGCACCTCGCCCAGGGCGCCGCGATGGCCGTCGAGGACGCGCTCGTGCTCGCCGAGAGCCTGGACGCCGCCGACTCCGTCGAGGCCGCGCTCACGGCCTGGGAGGAGCGCCGCCGCCCGCGCGCCCTGTGGGTGCAGGCGCTGTCCCGCGCGATCCTCAAGCAGGAGACCGGCACGCCCACCACGCCGGAGGAGGACGAACTGCTGAAGGTCGGCGTCCCCGGCGCGGCGCACGTCCTCGTCAAGCCGTACTGACGGCAGAGCTGTTCGTTCGGGCTGGTTGTCCCAGGCTGGCCACTGGCCGCTCGGGCTGGCCGTCTCAGGCGGTGATGTCCCGGCGGCGGTCCCAGACCGCCGCCGAGATCCGCGCGACCAGCCGGGCCGCCGGGTCGGTGGTGCCGTGGCCGGAGGCGAGCGGGCCGGTGTAGCAGACGGCGATCAGGTAGGGCGGGCAGTCGTCCGCGTACACGACGCCCACGCTGTGCCGGGCGCCGGTGACCCAGCCGTTCTTGAACGCGATCCGGGTGCCCGGCGGCAGGCCAGCCGCGAGGTCCACCCGGTAGGCGTTGCGCTCCAGGAGGGCCAGCAACTCCGGCTCGCCGTCCAGGGATCGCAGCAGCCGCACGAGATCGCGGGCGGTCACCAGGTTGTCGACTCCGGCTTCGCGCGCGGCGGCGTCCTCGATCCCGCGCGGGGTGGCGCTGTGCGTCGCCCCGGCCCGCCGCCAGACCCCGGCCACCGCCTCGGGGCCGACGGCGGCGAGGCACAGGTTGGTGGCGAGGTTGGAGGAGTGGGTGATCATCCGCTCGGCGAGTGTACGGAGCGGAGCCGTCCCGCCGAGGAGCCCCCAGGGGAACGGATCGCCGTCGCCGTCACGGGAGTTGGAGAACTCGCCACCCACGGCCGAGTCGAACCGGTTCACGACCGGCACCTCGGCGTCCAGGTCGACGCCGCTCCGGTGCAGTGCGGCGAGCACGGCGACCTTCATCGTGCTCGCCGCATAGTGCCGCTCGTCCGCCGCCCGCACGAACACCGGCTCACCGCTCCCCCAGGGAGCCACCACCACAGACAACATCCGGCAAGCCTAGGCCGGTCGGCAGGCGTTTCCGGGGGAATCACGGCACATGGCCCCGGCCGGGTGTCCCCGGCCGGGGCCATGTGGGTGGGTGTGGCGCCGCGTCAGCTGCTGGGACGCGGGGACGGGAGGGTGGCCGTGCCGGTGAGGAGGGGCCACTCGCGGTGGAAGGCCGGCAGCGGGAGCTTGCCCTCGATGATCGGGGTGCCGAAGACCTTCAGGTGCGCGGTCAGCGCGCCGTTCAGGTCGATGCCGCCGACCACCGACCAGCTGCCCTGCGCCTGCGGAGTGCCGCCCGGCACGTCGGCGGTCAGCGAGCCCTCCGCCTTGGCGCTCAGGTAGGGCGCGACGGTGGTCTCCACGCCGACGGTGTCGTACAGGCCGATGCTGGCCTCGGCCCCGAGCGCGGCGCGGACGCCGGCCTTGCCGTTCAGCCGCAGGTGGACCGGGGAGACCTTGGTGTCGGAGGCGTCGCTGAGCGGGGCCCAGCCCTTGCCGCCGGTGTAGTCGGCCCGCACGGACCACGTGCCGGTGGCCTCCTGCTCGGCCTCCACGTGGATCTGGCCGTCGGCGCTGATCTCCAGGTAGCAGGTGAGGCCGAGGTTGACCACGACGGGCAGGCCCGCGACGGTCAGCACCGGGCTCGCCTGGAGCTTGGCGAACGGCAGCCGGACGGGCGCCGCGCCGGTGTTGCGGGCGAGGTCGCCGGTGACCTTCCAGTGGGCGTTGGCGCCGAGGTCGAAGCCGATGGACGCGGTGCGCGGGCTGCCCGCGGCGGCACCGTGGTAGGCGAAGTGGACGGCGGGGTGCAGTTGGAGGGAGCCGGTGGCCGCCACGCTCGCGCCCTCGGGGAGCGGGATCGGGGCGTTGACATCGACCTCCAGGGTGCCGGAGGCGTCGGCCTTCACACCGCCGAGGTCCGCGCCGATGCTCGCCTTGAGGTCCTTGACCAGCGGCGTGACCTTGATGCCGTGCGGGTCGACGGCGACCTTGCCGTCCGCCTCGGTGCCACCGAGCAGTTCGGCGAGCGTGGCCGGGCGGGTGGCCAGCTTGATGCTGTCGCCGGCGCCGGGCTGGACGGCGGTGACGGCGACGAGCGCGCCCTGGGGCGCGGCGGCGGTCGGCGGGCTGGCGATCAGCGCGCCGGGCTGCACGGCGGAGGCGGCACTGGGCGAAGCGGAGGGCGCGGCACTCGACGAAGCGGTCGGCGAACCGCTCGACGAAGCGGTCGGCGAGGCTGTCGGAGCGGCCGTGCCCGGTGCGGCCGACAGGACGGCCGTCCCGCCCGTCGGGTCGTACGCCGTGAGCTGCAGGTTCTTCGCGGTCGCGGTGACGGCGCCGCCGTCCTTGCCGGGCGTACCGATGGCGGCCTGCTGGACGCCGGCCGGGGCGGCCGTGACGGAGGCGGACGCGGAGGCGGACGGGCGTCCGCCGGGTGCGGCGGGCGTGGTGCCGTGGGCGTGCGGAGCGCCGGAGGCCTGGCCGGCCGTGGGCGATCCGGCGCCGGTCGCCGCGGCGGCGACGGGGGTTGCGGCCGGCTCGGTGGCGGCCTGGGGGGTACCGGGAGACGTCGGCCCGCACGCGGCGACCCCGGTCAGGACGAGGGTGAGGATGGCGGGGCGGACGGCCCGGCCTATCGAGCTCTTGAACACGCGGCGCCATGTTACTGATGAGGAATAATTTTGTCGAAGACAGGCCAAGTCGGGTAGAGGGCGGTCACGCGACCCGCGCGGCCTCACGCGGCGAACGTCGTTCCCAACGCGCGGGCCAGCGCGGTCAGGAGCGGAAGGGTCGGCGCGGCATGCCCGGCTTCGATCGCACGGATCTGACGTTCCGTCAACTTCGCACGCTCGGCGAGGTCGGCGACCGAGAGCCCGAGGGCGGTGCGGCGCTCGCGGACGGCGTGGGCGAGGTCGGCGGCCGGGTCGCCGTCCGGGTGGGCGGGGAAGTCCTCGATCGGGCGTCTCTGCTCGCTCACGGCGCCTCCTCATCGGCGCGTGCACGCACACGCGCGTCGGTGGGCGCACAGCGTGACACGGCGACAGATCAGGGCGCGCGAAGCGGCGGTCAAGAATTCTTGACCGCCGCTTGGGGATTGCCTGCTCGACGGGCAGCTGCCGGGCGACGGAGAGCCGGTGACCGTCCTTCTCGTTGTGATCGATCCCCTTGACCCGCCTCCGACTTGCTCCCCAACTGTCCGCGGCGGGCGTCCGTGTACGACGCTACGGGAGCGATGTGCGCGGTGGTCGGACCGCTACGCCCTGAGTCGCCGGGGCGGTCGGGGGCAGGGTGCTGCCGGCCGTGGCGCCGAGGATGCGCTCGACCTTGGCGACGGCCGTGCGGTACTGGATGGACGCCTCCTGGGCGGACGAGCCCTCGCGCTGGAAGAAGCCGAGGACCATCGCCGCCGCGCCGAAGCGCTCGATGCCGACGAAGGCGTCGAGTCGGACGCCGGCCAAGGTGCCGTCGAGGCGGACGGCGGGGGCGTCCGCAGGTCAGTCCGCCGGGAGGTCAGTCCGCCGGCAGCGCGTCCAGCGTCTCGGCGAGCCACTCCACCCAGAACCTCTCAAGACCGATGCCCGCCCGCAGGACGGCGTGCTGGAGCCGGTTCTCGTCGGCCGCACGCTCGGGCGGGAAGTCGTGCCGCTCGATGTCCAGGTAGTCGTCCAACTGCGCGCGGTGAAGGGCGAGATGCCGCCGCAGCTCGGCGTCCAGGCCGGCCGTGCCGACGACCGCCGCGGCGCGCAGCCGCAGCAGCAGCGGTTCGCGGACGGCGCGCGGGTCGGAGCCGTCGGCCGTCCAGCGCTCGAGTTCGGCGCGGCCGGCCGGCAGCACCTCGTACTCCTTCTTCTGGCCGCGGGCCGGGCCGGCCTGCGGGAGGGCCCGGATGAGTCCGGAGGCCTCCAGCCGGCCCAGCTCGCGGTAGATCTGCTGGTGGGTCGCGGACCAGAAGAAGCCGATCGACTTGTCGAACCGCCGGGTCAGCTCCAGCCCCGAGGAGGGCTTCTCCAGCAGGGCGGTGAGGATGGCGTGGGGCAGCGACATGGCGTCGATCCTAGAGCGCGAGCGGCGGTCCCTAGAGCGCCGCCGCCAGCTCGGTGCCCTGCTTGATGGCCCGCTTGGCGTCGAGTTCGGCGGCCACGTCGGCGCCGCCGATCAGGTGCGGGGTGAGGCCGAGGGTGCGCAGTTCGGCGTCGAGGTCGCGGCGCGGCTCCTGGCCGGTGCAGAGCACGACGGTGTCGACGGGCAGGAGTTGGCGTTCGCCGTCCACGGTGATGTGCAGTCCGGCGTCGTCGATGAGGTCGTACGTGACGCCGGCGACCATCACCACGCCGCGGTGCTTGAGCTCGGTGCGGTGGATCCAGCCGGTGGTCTTGCCGAGTCCGGCGCCGACCTTGGTGGTCTTGCGCTGGAGCAGGTGGACCCGGCGCGGGGGCAAGGGCTGCTCGGGGCGGCGCAGGCCGCCGCGCTCGCGGTACTCCGGGTCGATGCCCCACTTGGCCTGGAAGGCGGGCGGGTTGAGGCTGGCGGCGTCACCCTGGTCGGTGAGGTACTCGGCGACGTCGAAGCCGATGCCGCCCGCGCCGAGGATCGCGACGCGCTCGCCGACGTGCGCGCCGTCGCGCAGGACGTCGAGGTAGCCGACCACGCTGGGGTGGTCGACGCCCGGGATGTCGGCGGGGGTTCGCGGGGTGACACCGGTGGCGAGGACGATCTCGTCGAAGCCCTCGGCGGCGAGCTGCTCGGCGGTCACGACGGCGCCGAGGCGCTGGGTGACGGCCAGCTCGGCGAGCCGGGTGCGGTAGTAGCGCAGCGTCTCGTCGAACTCCTCCTTGCCGGGGATGCGCCGGGCGATGTTCAGCTGCCCGCCGATCGTGTCGGCGGCGTCGAACAGGGTGACGTCGTGGCCGCGTTCGGCGGCGGAGACGGCGAACGCGAGCCCGGCCGGGCCGGCTCCGACGACGCCGATGCGCTTGCGCGACCGGGTGGGCGAGAGCACGAGTTCGGTCTCGTGGCAGGCGCGCGGGTTGACCAGGCAGGAGGTGATCTGGAGGCTGAAGGTGTGGTCGAGGCAGGCCTGGTTGCAGCCGATGCAGGTGTTGATGGCGTCGGCGCGGCCGTCCTTCGCCTTGGCGACGAAGTCGGCGTCGGCGAGCAGCGGGCGGGCCATCGAGACCAGGTCGGCGTAGCCGTCGGCGAGCAGCTGCTCCCCGATCTCGGGGGTGTTGATGCGGTTGGTGGTGACGAGCGGGATGCCGACCGAGCCCATCACCTTCCTGGTGACCCACGCGAAGCCGCCGCGCGGCACCGAGGTGGCGATGGTGGGGATGCGGGCCTCGTGCCAGCCGATGCCGGTGTTGATGATGCTCGCGCCGGCGGCCTCGACGGCCTGGGCCAGCTGCACGACCTCCGCCAGCGTGGAACCGCCGGGCACGAGGTCGAGCATGGAGAGGCGGTAGACGATGATGAAGTCCTCGCCGACCCGCTCGCGGACCCGGCGGACGATCTCGACCGGGAAGCGCATCCGCTGCTCGTACGGCCCGCCCCACTCGTCCTCGCGGTGGTTGGTGGCCGCGACGATGAACTCGTTGATCAGGTAGCCCTCGGAGCCCATGATCTCGACGCCGTCGTAGCCGGCGCGGCGGGCGAGGGCGGCGCAGCGGGCGAAGTCCTCGACGGTCTGCTCGACCTGCTCGGCGGTGAGCGCGTTCGGGACGAACGGGCTGATCGGCGCCTGGAGCGCGCTGGGGGCGACGAGGTCGCGGTGGTAGGCGTAGCGGCCGAAGTGGAGGATCTGCAGGGCGATCTTCCCGCCGGCGGCGTGCACGGCGTCGGTGACGACCCGGTGCTTGTCGGCCTCCTCCTCGGTGGTGAGCATCGCGCCGCCCTCCCAGGGGCGCCCGGCCTCGTTGGGGGCGATGCCGCCGGTGACGATCAGGCCGACGCCGCCGCGGGCGCGCTCGGCGTAGAAGGCGGCCATGCGGTCGAAGCCGCCGGGGGCCTCCTCCAGGCCGACGTGCATCGAGCCCATCACCACGCGGTTGGGCAGGGTGGTGAAGCCGAGGTCGAGCGGGCTGAGCAGGTGGGGGTAGGGGCTGCCGGGCGTGGCGCTCATCGACGTCTCCTGGGTCCTCGGGGCGCGGGTGTTCTTGGTTGCCGTCTGGGTTACCGCAGAGTAGGGGACGCTCGGAGCCATGTGCAACTAGTTGCATAATGGATCCGTGCCCCGTTTGCCCGAAAGCGGACCGCGGGCCGCGGCACCCGGCGTATCGTCCTAGCGACGTCGGAGCACTGTCCGAGCGCAGTCGAAGCACAGGAGGGGGACGGACGTGCGGGGTGGCTCGGTCGCCGTGGTCGGCGGCAGCATCGCCGGAAGCGCCTTCGCCCGGGCCGCGGCCCGGCAGGGCGCCGAGCGGGTCGTGGTACTGGAGCGCAGCCCGGGGCTGCTGGAGGACCGCGGCGTCGGTCTCTGCGTCCTGGACGACCGCTTCGCCGAGCTCGTCGGCGCCGGGCACGTCCCCGCGGGCGTCCGCCGCCACCGCCTCGCCCTGCGCCGCTGGGTGACCCGGGACGCGTCGGGCGGCGGCGACCCGCGCGGACGGCTGCTGTGGGGGCAGCCGTTCGCGTTCCACTCCTTTCACTGGGGCGTGCTCTGGCAGTCCCTGCGCGAGCGGACGCCCGAGAACGTCGAGTACCGGCTCGGCACGACGGTGACGGAGGTCGGCACCGACGGGGACGGCGCCTGGGTGGCCGACGCCCGCGGCGGCCGGGAGCCGTACGACCTCGTCGTCGGCGCGGACGGTTACCGCTCGGCGGTCCGCGAGGCGGTCTGCCCGCAGGCCCGGCCCGAGTACGCCGGATACGTGTGCTGGCGCGGCAGTTACGACGCCGCGCTCCTGGAACGGCTGCCCGGCGGGGCCGGGGCCTGGCCGGAGGACGAGTGCGCGACCGTCTGCTACCCGGGCGGCCAGGTCGTGCTCTACCGCATCCCGGGCGTGGATCCCGGCACCACGCAGGTGAACTGGGTCTTCTACGCGCCGACACCCGACTGGCTGCGCCTGAGCGGGCCGACCAGCATCCCGGCGGGCGCGCTCGGCGCCGGGCGGGCGGGCGAACTCGCGGAACTCGCCGAGCGCCGGCTGCCGCCGTACTGGGCCGCCGTGGTCACCCTGACCCCGCCCGAGCGGACCTTCCTCCAGCCGATCTACGACCTCGCGACCCCGCGGCGCACGGCCGGCCGCCTGCTCCTCGCCGGCGACGCCGCCACCGTCGTCCGCCCGCACAACACCAGCGGCGCGGTGAAGGCGCTCCAGGACGCGCACGCCTTCGAGCAGGCGGTGCACGGCGCCGACGGTTCGTGGGCCCGCGCGCTCCGCGCCTACGAGCGCGAACGGGGCGAGGCCGGGCGGGAGTTGGTGGACCTGGGCCGCCGGCTCGGCGGGGCGCAGGTCGTCGACGCGCCGGACTGGTCGGCCATGGACGAGCCCGGGATGGTCGGCTGGTGGCACCGGCAGCTCACCGGCAGCGGGGGTTTCGGCGGCGGTCCGCTCGGCGCACGGCCGGGCGAACGGACGTGAGCGGCCGGACGGTCGGCCGAGCGGGCTGCCGCCGAAACCCCGTGAGGACTCGCCGGACGGTCAGACGTTGACGCCGTAGTCGCTCGCGATGCCGCGCAGGCCGGAGGCGTAGCCCTGGCCTATCGCGCGGAACTTCCACTCGCCGCCGTTGCGGTACAGCTCGCCGAAGACCATCGCGGTCTCGGTGGACGCGTCCTCGCTCAGGTCGTAGCGGGCGATCTCCTGCCCGTTGGCCTGGTTGACGACGCGGATGAACGCGTTGCGGACCTGGCCGAAGTTCTGCATCCGCGCGTCGGCGTCGTAGATCGACACCGGGAAGACCACCTTGGCCACGTCGGCGGGCACCCGGGCCAGGTCGACCTTGATCTGCTCGTCGTCGCCGTCGCCTCCACCGGTCAGGTTGTCGCCGCTGTGCTCGACCGAACCCTCCGGGCTGCGCAGGTTGTTGAAGAACACGAAGTGCTGGTCCGAAACGACCTTGCCGAGGGCGTTGCAGAGCAGCGCGCTGGCGTCCAGGTCGTAGTCCGCCCCGGTGGTGGTCCGAACGTCCCAACCGAGCCCGACGATCACGGCGCTCAGGCCGGGCGCCTCCTTGCTCAGCGAGACGTTGCCGCCCTTGGCCAGCGAAACTCCCACGATTCCCTCCTCGGATCTCTCCCTGCGGACGAATCTACAACACTGTAGAGATCACGAGAATCCACCTGCGGTCGATGCCGCCCCCCGGCTTTTTCAGGGGCGCGCGGCGGAACCGGCGACACGATCCGCGACCCTGCGGCCACCGCCCTCGCGGCGGCGGGCCCGGCCTCCGTGCGGGCGGGCCCGGCCGGGCGCCCGACTCTAGACTGGCCGTGCGGGCGGGACGCCCCGCCCCGCGACCGCGCGGAGGTCCCCATGCGCCAGCGGTACAGCTTCCACGTCGACCAGGGCAGCCACTCGGTGACCGTCAACGTCCGCTCCGGCTGGATCACCGAGACCGAACTGCTGGTGGACGGCAAGGAGTACGCGTTCCACCGCGTGCACGGGCACGGCACCTACCCGCTGACGCTGGCCGTGCAACTCGCCGACGAGCCACCGCTGCCGCTCGCGGTGCGGCTGGAGCGCACGGGGGTGGCGGAGCACCCGCTCGCGTGCGTGCTGGAGCTGGACGGGGCGGCGCGCGCGATGCCGGAGCGGGTCGAGCGCTGAGGCCCGTACCGGGTTTGCCCCGGATACTACGGAACCGTAATATCCGAAAACGTGACGTCCGACTCCGCACCACCCGAAACCCCCGGCGAGCCCGGCGCGTCCGACGACCCCGCCGAGCCTGACGCCCCCGGCGCGTCCGCGCTGCTCGCGCTGCAGCGGACGACCCACGCCACGCTCCAGTCGCTGACCGCCGATCTCGCCGGCCTCGGCCTGACCGCCTCCGAGATCAACGCGCTCGCCAACCTCGCCGACGGGCACGCCCGGACCGCCTCCGAGCTGGGCGCCGCCGCCGGCACCCGGCCGACCACCCTGACCGGGGTCCTCGACCGCCTGGAGCAGCGCGGCCACATCACCCGCGGCACCCGCGCCGGCGACCGCCGATCGGTGCTGGTCGAGCTCACCCCCTCCGGCCGGCAGACCGCCGACACCATCCGGCGGACGGTGACCGGCCTGGAGCGCCGCGCGCTCCACGACCTCTCCCCCGCCCAGGTGGACGGCTTCCACGCCGTGCTCCTGGCCCTGACGAAGGCCTCCGCATGACCCCGCCCGACGCCCCCACCGCCCCCACCGCGCCCGCCAGGCCCACGGCACCCGAACTCCCCACAGCTCCGGCCGAGTTCACCGCCCTGATGCACGACGTGATGGCCGGCGCCGAGCGCTTCGGCCACCGCCAGCACGTCCACCTCACCTGGCTCGCCGTCCGCCGGCACGGCCGCGACGCCACCCTCGCCCTGGTCGCCGACGGCATCCGGGCCACCGCCACCCGAGCCGGAGCGCCGCGGAAGTTCCACGTCACGACGACCCGCGCCTGGGTCGAGCTGGTCGCCCGACGCGCCACCGCCGACGAGGACTTCGAGGCCTTCGCCGACCGCCACCGCGACCTGCTCGACAAGGGGCTGCTCGCCCGCCACTACCGGCCCGGGACACTCGCCGACGAGCGCGCCCGGACCGGCTGGGTCGAGCCCGACCTCAAGCCCTTCGGCGGCTAACCGTCCTGGCACTGCGCCAGGATCTCCTCGACGGCCTTCGCCGCCCGCTCCGCGTCCTTTGCCACCAGGCCGATCCTGGTCCGGCGGTGGAGCACGTCCGCCACGTCCAGCGCGCCCTCGTGGGTGACGGCGTACGCGATCTCGGCGCGCGTCACGTCGATCCCCTCCGCGATGGGGGCGAGCTCACCGGCCGCGAGCACCTCCGCCGCCGTGCCGCCGTGGCGGGCGAGCAGCGAGGCGGGCACGCCGAGCTCCGGGAGCGGGCGGCTGTCGCGGTGCCCGGGGGCTCCGACCAGCGGCAGCCGGGCCGTCCAGCACGCCCGGGCCGGGAGGCCGCGCAGACGGACGGCGGCGTCCACCGCGTCCTCGGCCATCCGCCGGTAGGTGGTGAGCTTGCCGCCGACCACCGTGACCACCCCGGACGGGGACTCCAGCACCGCGTGCTCGCGGGAGATGTCGGCGGTGTTCCCGCCCCCGGTGTCGATCAGCGGGCGCAGCCCGGCGTAGGCGCCGCACACGTCCGCCCTGGTCAGAGCGGTGCTCAGGGCCGCGTTGACGGTGTCGAGGAGGAAGGCGATCTCACCGTCCGTCGGCACCGGCTCGTCCGGGACGGGGCCCGGCGCGTCCTCGTCGGTGAGGCCGATCGCGACCCGCCCGAGCTGCTGCGGCAGCGCGAAGACGAACCGGCTGGTCGAGCCGGGCACCGGCACGGTGAGCGCGGCCGTGGGGTGGCCGAGCGCGGCCGCGTCCACCAGGACGTGGGTGCCGCGGCTGGGCCGCAGCCGGATCGACGGGTCCACCTCGTCGGCCCACACGCCGGTCGCGTTGACGACGGCGCCCGCGCCGACCGTCAGTTCGTGTCCGCTCACCGTGTCGACCAGCCGTGCCGAACCGCCGGTGACGTCCTCGGCGCGGACTCTGGTCAGCACCGTCGCACCGTACTGCGCGGCCGTCCGGGCCAGCGCCACCACCAGCCGCGCGTCATCGACGAGTTGGCCGTCGTGCGCGACGAGCGCGCCGCGCAGACCCGCCGTCCGCACGGCCGGCACCAGCCCGCGGGTCCGCTCGGCGTCGATGCGGCGCACCCTGGGCAGCAGCGCGCCCGGTGTGCCCGCGCCGAGGCGCAGCGCGTCGCCGGCGTGGAAGCCGACGCGGATCAGCGCGCCCTGCCCGGGGCGGAGCAAGTCGGGGAGCAGCGGCACGAGTTGGGGCAGGGCCCGGATGAGGTGCGGCGCGGTGCGGGTCATCAGCACCCCGCGCTCGACGGCGCTCTCGCGGGCCACCCCGATCCGTCCGGAGGCGAGGTAGCGCAGGCCGCCGTGCACGAGCTTGGAGCTCCAGCGACTGGTGCCGAACGCGAGGTCGCGGGACTCGACGAGCACCGTGCGCAGACCGCGCGCGGCGGCGTCCAGGGCCACCCCGGCGCCGGTGACGCCGCCGCCGATCACGAGCAGGTCGACCCGCGGCCGGTCGGCGAGCGCGTCCAGCTCCAACGCCCGTCTGGCGCCGTTGAGTCGGCTTGTGCCGGTGAAGGGGCCCGCGGTCGGCTCGGAGGGGGGCGTCATCGCGGAGGAGGGCGTCATGGCGCGAGGTATCCGTTCAACGCTCTGGCCAGTTCGCGCCGCCAGGCCGCCTCGGGCAGCAGGGAGGCGACCATGCGGTGCGACTGGACGGTGGACTGGGCGATCAGGAGCACCATGGCGGCCAGTTCGAGCGGCTCGCCGGTGCGGATCGAGCCGTGCGCCTGGCCCTGCTCGATGCCGGTGCGCAGCGCTTCGAGCAGGCCGCGCTGGCTGGTGCCGAGCCGTTCGACGACGTACTCGAGGAGCAGGTCGGAATCGTCCGAGTGCAGCAGCGCGCCGAGCACCGGGTGGTCGCGCAGGCGGACGGCGACCTCGACGACGCGGTCGACGAAGGTCTCGCGGTCGTGCACGTCCAGCACGACGCCCTCCTGGGTGGCCACCAGGATCTCCCGGGTGAGCAGTGCGCCGATCACCGCCTTCACGTCCGGCCAGCGCCGGTAGACGGTCGGCCGGCTGACCCCGGCGCGGCGCGCGATCTCGGCCAGCTGCGTCCGGCGCACGCCGAGGTGGACGATCAGCTCGGCGGCGGCGTCGAGGATCGCGTCGTCGGTGCTGCGCGGCTGCCCGGCGTTGCGCGGCCGCTGGGCGTCGTCCGCGGAGGAGGTGGCGTTACTACTTGACATGATGTGTGAAACTGTAACGCATGGCACCTGAGACGCAAGCGGGACCGGCCGACGCCGCGCTGCCGCTCCCCCCGATGAAGTGGGACGCCTGGGGCGACCCGGCGCTCGCCAAGGAGCTGTCCGCGGACATCAAGGGACTGCTCGCGGCGGCCCTCGGCGTCACCGGCGACGCCGCGCCCGGCCCCACCGCCGACGAGGTCCGCCTGCGCCCCTCCCGGCTCACCGAGGCCGACCTCAAGGCGCTCGCCGCCGCCGTCGGCGAGGCGCACGTGAGCGCCGCCGACGCCGACCGCCTCCCCCGCGCCGGCGGCAAGTCCACGCCCGACCTGCTGCGCCGCCGCAGCCGCGAGCCGCAGGACGCGCCCGACGCCGTCGTGCTGCCCGGCAGCGAGGACGAGATCGCCGCCGTGCTCGCGCTCTGCGCCGAACGCCGCATCGCCGTCGTGCCGTTCGGCGGCGGCACCAGCGTGGTCGGCGGCCTCGACCCCGAGCGCGGCGGGCTGGCCGCCGTCGTCTCGCTCGACCTGCGCCGCCTCGACGCGCTGCTCGACCTCGACGAGACCTCCGGCGAGGCCCTCCTCGGCGCCGGCCTCACCGGCCCGGCCGCGGAGGCGCTGCTCGCCGAGCGCGGCTACGAACTCGGCCACTACCCGCAGAGCTTCCGCTTCGCGACCATCGGCGGCTTCGCCGCCACCCGCTCCTCCGGCCAGGACTCGGCCGGCCACGGGCGCTTCGACGAGATGGTGCGCGGCCTGCGCGTCGTCACCCCGGTCGGCGTGCTGGACCTCGGCCGCGCCCCCGCCTCCGCGGCCGGTCCCGACCTGCGCGAGCTCTTCCTCGGCTCGGAGGGGACGCTCGGCATCATCACCGCCGTCAGGGTCCGCGTGCACCCGGTGCCCGCCGTCAAGGCGTACGAGGCCTGGAGCTTCCCCGACTTCGCGACCGGCACCGCCGGCCTGCGGGCCGTCGAGCAGCAGGGCACCGGCCCGACCGTCATCCGGCTCTCCGACGAGGCCGAGACCATGGTCAACCTGGCCATGACCGAGCAGATCGGCGGCGCGCCCGCCGTCAATGGCTGCCTCGCCGTCACCGTCTTCGAGGGCACCGCCGAACAGGTCGCGGCCCGGCACCAGCTCACCCGCGAGGTCCTCCTCGCCGCCGGCGGCACCTCGCTCGGCGAGGCCCCCGCCCGGGCCTGGGAGCACGGCCGCTTCAACGCCCCCTACCTGCGGGACTCGCTGCTCGGCGCGGGCGCGCTGTGCGAGACCCTGGAGACGGCGGCGAACTGGAGCCGCCTGCCGCACCTGCGGGTCGCCGTCACCGAGGCGCTCACCACCGCGCTGCCCGGCGCGCTCGTGCTCTGCCACATCTCGCACGTCTACCCGACCGGCGCCTCGCTCTACTTCACCGTCGTCGCCGCCCTCGGCGAGGACCCGCTCACCCGGTGGGGCTCCGCCAAGCGCGCGGCCGGGGACGCGATCGTCGCGACGGGCGGCACGATCACCCACCACCACGCCGTCGGCGCCGACCACCGGCCCTGGATGACCGACGAGATCGGCGAGCTGGGCGTGCGGATCCTGCGCGCGGTCAAGGCCGAACTCGACCCGGCGGGCATCCTCAACCCGGGCAAGCTGATCCCGTGAGCGCGAGCGCGCCGAGAACCGTCGCGCTGCTGGCCAACCCGGCGGCCGGCGCGGGGCACGCCGCGCCCGCAGCCGAGCGGGCCGTCGCCCGGCTGCGGGCGCTCGGCATCGAGGTCGAGCGGTACGCGGGGCGCGACGCCGAGGACTCCGTCCGCCTCGCCCGCGAGGCCGTCGCGGGCGGGGCGGACGCGGTGGCCGTGGTCGGCGGGGACGGCATGATCAACCTCGCCCTCCAGGCCGTCGCCGGCACCGCCGTCCCGCTCGGCGTCGTCCCCGCGGGCACCGGCAACGACCACGCCCGCGAGTACGGCCTGCCGCGCGACGACCCCGAGGCCGCCGCCGACGTCATCGCCGCCGGACGGACCCGGACGGTCGACCTCGGCCGCATCACCGGCCCGGACGGCGCGACCCGCTGGTTCGGCTCCGTCCTCGCCACCGGCTTCGACTCCCTGGTCAGCGACCGCGCCAACCGCCTGCGCTGGCCGCGCGGCCGGATGCGCTACAACCTCGCCATCCTGGCCGAGTTCGCCAACCTGCGCCCGCTGCCCTTCCGCATCACCCTCGCCGACGGCACCGTCATCGAACGCGACCTCACCCTCGCCGCGGTCGGCAACACCCGCAGCTACGGCGGCGGCATGCTCGTCTGCCCCGCCGCACTCCCCGACGACGGCCTGCTCGACCTCACCCTCGTCGCCGCCATGCCCCGCCTGCGGATCGCCCGCTTCTTCCCCACGATCTTCAAGGGCACCCACATCCACCACCCCGAGGTCGCGACCCACCGCACCCCGTCCCTCCGGATCGAGTCCCCCGGCATCACGTCCTACGCCGACGGCGAGTTCATCGCCCCGCTGCCCGTCGACGTCACCGCCGTCCCCAACGCCCTGCACCTGCTGGTCCCCTGACCCGCCCGGGCCGTTCGGGGCGGCGCGCCCGGCGAGCAGGGATGTGTGCGTACGTCGTGCCGGCTCAGCCCACCAGCCGCTTGCGCCAGCTCAGCGGGCGTATCTCGATCGCGGTGGAGGGGTCGCCGTTCCACACGGCCGGCAGGCCGGCGTCCGCCAGGGCGGCCGCCACCTCGTGGCCGACGGCGGTGGTCGTGAGCGGGGAGCCGTCGAAGCCGCCGTAGAGCAGGGAGAGGCCGCGGCCCTCGGCGGCGGATTCGGTGCACCGGGTGTGGAAGTACACGAATCCGCGGGCATCGTCGGCACCGGCAGCGCCGATCTCGGCCTCGCCGCAGGAGCGGCAGCAGGTGAAGTGCTCCCGGGCGGTGATGCCGTCGGCCTCCAGGGCGGCGAAGGCGCGGGCGAGGCGCTCCGGGTCCGTCTCGCCGACCCAGCCGGTCTGCTCGCCGACGCGCTCCAGCCACAGCCGGTCGGCGAGCTCCTCGGCCTGCTCGCGGGAGACCGGGCGGCGGTCCGGGGAGACCAGGTACTCCTCGGCCTCCTCGGCGAGTCCGGCGCGGGTGGTGTAGCCGCAGGCCAGGGTGAGGCGCAGCCGCTCCTCCAGGTCGCGGCGCTCGGCGGCGGGCAGGTCGAGCGGCGGCACGGGCTCGGGCGCGGGGCCCATGTCGAGCGGCTTCCAGTCCAGCCCGTCGCCCCAGCCGGGCTCGCGGCGCGCCCAGCCGAGCATGGCGGCGATCACCGCGCCGGGATCGTCGAGCCTGACCTCGAAGTGCCGTTCGGCGGAACCGTCCCGGTGTTCGAGGGAGTAGTCGCCGCCCTCGGTGTGCCGGACCTGGATGTAGATGTCGGGGAGGTCGGGTATCCGCTGCACGACCACGAAGTTGTCCCCGGGCGCGCCCAGCCGTGCGACCAGGCCCCCGAGGTCGTCCGCACTCGCCCCGACGTGCCGTGTCCCGTCGTTCTCCTGCACCGTGATCGCCAACATGGGGCCACCCTGGCACACGCTACTGACAACGCCCCGACGGCGGGTCAGTCCCGGCCGGTGCCGGTGAGTACCGGTCAGTGCCGCTCAGTGCCGGGGCCGATCCGGAAGACGACGTTGTGCCGCAGCGGGCCCTCGGGCGCGGCCGGGTCCTCGAAGTCGGCGGCGGGGTCGTACGTCATGCCGAGGCGCCGCATGACGGCCTGGGAGCGGTGGTTGGTGGCGGTGGTGACGGCGAGGACCTCGGGGAGGGCGAGGGTGTCGAAGCCGTACCCGAGCACCGCGCGGGCCGCCTCGGTGGCGTAGCCGTGGCCCCAGGCGGACCGGGCGAGGCGCCAGCCGATCTCGACTCCGTCGACGGGGACCTCCTCGTCGATGTCGTCGAGCCCGGCGAACCCGACGAACCGCCCGGTGGCCCGCACCTCGACCGCCCACCAGCCGTAGCCGCGCGCCTCGAACGCGGCCTCGTAGCGGGCCACGGAGGCGTCGGCCTGTTCCCGCGTGAGGAGTTCGCCGAGGTGCTGCCGGATCTCCGGGTCGGCGTTCATCGCGGCCCAGGGTTCGAGGTCGGTCGCCCGCCAGCGGCGCAGGAGGAGGCGTTCGGTGCGCAGTTCACTCATGCACGCAAGCCAACGCCACCCACACCGACCAAGGCAACCCCTGGAGAACGTCGCCGCCGCGCTCATCCGCTGAACCGCCGCTCGCGCACGGCACCTGGCGGCCCGTCCGGCGCGCGACCTCCCCTCCCAGCGCGAGCAGTTGGAGCGCCTCGCGGCGCTCACACTCCCCGCGTCGCCTTGATCCGGCCCGCCTCGATCGCCGCCACCAGCTCCGCGTGGTCGAGCTTCGTGCGGTCCGCGTACCGCACCGCGAAGTCGGCGACCGCCTCGGCGAAGGTGTCGGCCGCCCCGAGGTAGCCCGCGATGGCGAGCCGGTCCCCGGTGCGGGCGTGGGCGCGGGCCAGGGTGCGCCCGCACAGGTCGGCGTAGGCGCGCAGGCCTGAGGGGGCCATGTCCGCGACGTCCGCCGAGCCCTTCATGTCGCGCAGCTGGCGGCCGTAGAAGTGCCGGTCGGCCGGGCCGGTGGTCCAGCCGAGGAAGATGTCGCTCGCCGCCTGCATCAGGTGCTGGCCGGTGACGACGCGCCGCCCGCCGTGGTGCGCGGCGACCTCGGCGTCCACCCGGGCGGCCGGCAGGTGGTCCTCCAGCACCGACCGCCCGGCCTCCTTGAGCTGCAGGAACAGCGGGTCGCGTCCGCCTCGGCCCTCCAGCAGCACGACGTAGCAGCGGGTGCCGACGCTGCCCACGCCGACCACCTTCAGCGCCGCGTCGACGAAGCGGAAGCGGTTGAGCAGCACCCGGCGATCCTCGGCGAGGGTGGCCCGGTAGTCGCCGAACATCGTGCCGACGCCGCGCAGTTCGTTCTTCGACAGCGGCTCGATCAGCGGCGGCTCGCTGACGATGCGCCGCCGCCCGTCCCGCTCCTCGGTCAGCTTGCCGAAGGCCTGGAGGCTGGTCCGGCGCCGGGCGGCGGCGAGGTCCTCCTCGGCCGCTCTGCGCTGCTTGCGCCCGCGCTCCAGCGGGAGCAGGTCGGCGCCGTCGATCCGGCTGTACCAGACGTCGAGCTCACCCATCCCGGCCAGCCGGCGCAGGGCGGTGGCGTAGCCCTGGGCGGCGCTCAGGGCAGCGCGCCGGACGCGCTCCTCGTCGTGCCCGTTGTCGCGGGCGGCGACGGCGACGCTGGCGGCGAGGCGCTTGACGTCCCACTCGAAGGGGCCGGGGTACGTCTCGTCGAAGTCGTTGACGTCGAAGAGCAGGGAGCGCTCCGGCGAGGCGTACAGGCCGAAGTTCGACAGGTGGGCGTCGCCGCAGAGTTGGACCGTCAGGCCGGTGTCGGGCCCGGCCGCGAGGTCGGCGGCCATGACGGCGGCGGCGCCGCGCAGGAAGGTGAAGGGGGTGTCCGCCATCCGCCCGTAGCGGATCGGCAGCAGCCGCGCGACCCGGCCCTCGCCCTGCCGCTCCAGCACCGCGACCGGGTCGGGCCGGTCGGCGGCGGGGATCCACCGGCCGTGGGCGGAGCGGGAGACGCGCTCGCGGGCGGCCCGGCCCAGGCGGCGGCGTTCGGTGGGAGTGGTCATGCGCGGCTCCTCGGTCGGCCTCGGCGGGTGCCCCTCCGAGCGAGGCTATGAGACCGCCGCCGGAGGGCGCACCGCGCGCCCTCCGGCGCTGCGCCGAACGGATGATCCCCCGATTCCCCCGGCGCCATTCCCGGGGCCCGTTCACCGGGGCGGTTTCCGGGGGCCGCCCCGCCGCCTCCCGGCCGTCACTCCACGGCGAAGTCGGCCATCATCGCCATGTCCTCGTGTTCTAGGTTGTGGCAGCGCAGCATGTACGTCCCCGCGTGGTCGGTGAACCGCACCAGCACCTCCACCGCCTCGGCCGGCCGCAGGTCGACGGTGTCCTTCCACCCGGCGTCGTACGGCCCCGGGCCCCTGCCGTCGCGCGACAGCACCTGGAACTGGTTGAGGTGCACGTGGACGGGGGAGGTCGCCGGAGAAGCGCCGGACCTCGGTGTCGCCGAAGCCCCTCACACCGGGTCGGCCGCCACCCCCCGGTAGGCGGCGCGGAGTTCGGCGAGGACGGGGTGGCCGGGGTCGAAGCACGTGCCGTCGATCGCCGCCACCGGGCGCAGGCCGACGCCCGCGTTCACCGCGAACGCGGCCGTGAACCGGTCGAGCCCGGTGGCGTCCACCGGCTCGCGGTCCTGCGGCCCGTCGTACGCGCCGGCGAGCAGCGCGGCGGTGACGCCCGGCAGGCTCGGGCCCTGCGGCCACACCAGGCGCCCGCCGTCGTCGACGAAGCCGATGTTCCAGGTGGCGCCCTCGGTCACCCGGCCCGCCGGGTCGACGAGCAACGCGTCGTCATACCCGGCGAGTTGGGCGCTCCGGCGGTGGCGGATCAGGCCGAACAGCCCGACGTGCTTCACCTCGGGCGCCTCCCGGACGTACGCCACCGTGCGCACCCGCAGCGGGCCCGGCACGGCGGCCGGGGCCGGTCGGGTGGTGACCAGCAGACGCGGCACGGCCGGGCCCGACGGGCGCTCCAGGCCGAGCTCCGGATCGTAGACGGTGACCCGGACGATCGCCGCCGCCCCGTCCGGCGGCAGCACCGCGCGGATCCGCTCGCGCACGACGGCCGGGTCCAGCCCGGCGTCGAACAGCGCCCGGCAGTCCCGGACCAGCCGCTCCAGGTGCAGTGCGAGGCCCCGGACCCGGCCGGCCTCGACGCGCAGGGTGGTGAAGTGCCCGTAGTTCAGCAGCCCCAGCGCCGCCACCCGCGCCGCGTCGGCGGGGGCGCCGTCGATCTCGATGTCAGCCATGGCACGAGTCTGGCAGTCCCCCCGCGCGATTCCGCCTAGAACCCGGCTCCTGCGTCCCGCCTCGCGCGCTGCTCGCCCGGAGACACCGGCCGGTACGGGGTGACGAACCGCCGGCCCGCCGCCGCGGCCAGCTGCTCGAAGTGCTCGATCTTGTACGCGAGCCCCTCCGGCTCCCCGGTGTCGGACCAGCGCCACGCCTCCGCCCACCACTGCGGTCCGCGCACCAGCGGGCGGCCGGCGAGCGCCAGGTGCAGCGCGAGCGTCGAGCGCGCGTAACCGTGCACCCAGCCGTCCGCGCCCCGGTAGGCGGCCGTCTCGTCCAGCCGCAGCCAACGGCCCTCGCGCCCGGCGGCCAGCAGCGGCACCCACCCGTGCGCGCCGTCCTCGACCAGCAGGAGCAGCCGCCCGTCCTCCTCCCGCACGCGGTAGCGCGGGAGTTGGGGCATCCGGGCGAGGGCGAGCGAGTGCTTCCAGCCGACCACCCACAGGCCCCGGCGCAGGTAGTAGCGGACGGCGTGCTGCCAGGTCCAGTGCGCCTCCAGCCGGAATCCGGGCAGGCCCTCGGCGGCGGCCGCCGCGTACACGTCGTCCAGCACGCCGGCGGCCAGGCCGCACCCGCGGGCCTCCGGCCGCAGGTAGAGCGAGGAGACGGCAAGCTGGCGCCCCCTCGTCCAGTTGTCGACGGCCACCGTCCCGGCGACCGCGCCGTCCGGGCCCAGGACCCAGTACCGGTGCCGGTACAGCTCGCCGCCCGGCCACTCCCGGCCGCTCTCGCCCAGCCGCTCGCGCCACGCGCGCTCGGCCTCCGGCGCGAGCCCGTCCGGCTCCACCCGTTCCCCCAGCTCGCCCTCCACCAGGGACGCCAAGTCCCAGAGCGCGAAGCGCCGTTCGTCCCCCTCGGGCACCACGGCCAGCCGCGGCCCCGCCGCCAGCCGATCCTGCGCCCGTTCCACCGCTGCATCCCAGGACCTCACCACGCAGCCACGATAGACCCGCGGCGGGCACGGATCGTAATTCGGTGGACACCGAACGTCAGATCGGATACGAATTCAGCCGTCCGCCTCGTGCCGGGAAGGGAGTTCCGAATGTCCGCGCGCCTCTCAACCGCGCACCGTTTCGGCGCACGCCTCCTGCTGGGCCTCTGCCGGGCGCTCCACCGGCGCCTCGGGGCGCGCCGGCCGGGTCAGCACGACGGCTGCGATCACGGCCGCGCCGCCCACGAGGGCGTTCCAGCCGACGGGTTCGGAGAGGAGGGCCGCACCCAGGGCCGTCGACCAGAGCGGCGTCACGTAGGTGACGGCGGAGGCCACCGTGGTGCCCGCCGAGCGGACCAGGCCGAGGTTGAGCACGTACGCGAAGCCGGTGCCGGCGGCCCCCAGCACCAGCAGCGCCGCCGCCGGGCCCGTGCCGGGCCAGTGCGGCGCGCCCGCGCCGAGCGGCGCGATGACGGCCAGCTCCGCCGCGGCGCAGGTGATCTGGACGGCCGACAGCGCCGCGGCGGTGTACGGCCGCCCGGCCAGGAAGCGCCGCAGGTAGGCGAAGCCCGCGCCGTAGCAGCACGCGGCGCCCAGGCAGGCCAGCCCGCCGACGACCTCGCCCGCGCCGACGCCCCGCCAGACGCCGAGCACCGTCAGCACACCGGCGAAGCCGAGCGCGAGACCGCTCAGCCGGCGCGCGCCCGGGCTGCGCTCCTCGGCCACCGTGGCCACCGCGAACAGCAGCGTGAACAGCGGTGTGGTCGCGTTCATCACCCCGGCGAGCACCGAGCTGACCTTCGTCTCCCCGAACGAGAAGAGGGTGAACGGCACGGTGTTGAGCAGCACCGCGACCACCGCCGAGTGCCCCCAGGCCGCGCGTTCGCGCGGCGCCCGCTCGCGCTGCAGCGCGAGGATCGCCCACAGCGTCCCCGCCCCGAGCAGGCTGCGCCAGAGCGCCACCCAGGGGGGCGGCACCCCCGCGTCCACCGCGACCTTGATCAGGGCGAAGCTCGCGCCCCAGATCGCCGACAGCACCACGAAACCCGGCCACCAGCGCCGCACTCCGACCACCTCCGTCCTTCCCGCTTCTCCGTTCGGGACGGTCCGTTCCGGGCCGTCCGTCCTGGACAGAGGGTGGCCCCGCCAAGGAGCATGAGTCCAACAAGTGATGACGCCGAATGGATGAGGAAGTCTCATGGCCTCGGAGGTCAACCTCGCCCAGCTCAGGGCCCTGATCGCGGTCGCCGACACCGGCGGCTTCGGCGCCGCCGCCGACGACCTGGGCATCACCCAGTCCGCCGTCTCGCACGCGGTCGCCGCCCTGGAGCGCACCCTCGGCGCGCCCGTCCTGCACCGCGGCAACCCCACCCGGCCGACCCCGCTGGGCGAGCAGATCCTCCCGCACGCCCGCACGGCGGTCACCTCGGCCGCCGCCGTCCGCGCCATCGCCACCCGGCACTCGGGCGGCCTCACCGGCACCGTCCGGCTGGCCGCGCCCACCACCGTCTGCCAGGTGCTGCTGCCCGGGCTGCTCCGGGACTGGGCGGCGGCGCACCCGCAGGTGACGGTCCGGATCTTCGAGGGCGAGGACGCCGAGCTGGCCGTCTGGCTGGAGGCGGGCACGGTCGACGCCGCTGTCCTGGTGGACGCCGGGCCGCTCCCGCCCGGGGCGGTCTCGCTCGGCGCGGACTCCATGCACGCGCTGCTCCGGCGGGACCACCCCCTCGCCGAGCAGGAGACCATCCACGTGGCGGACCTGGACGACGACGACTTCCTGCTGTCCGAGGGCGGCTGCGAGCGCCACATCCGCGAGGCCTACCGCCGGGCCGGCACCCGCTTCGCCCCGCGGCACCGGATCCGCGACCTCAACACGCTCATCGGCATGGTGCACGCGGGCGTCGGCATCTCGGTGATGCCCGCACTCGCGCTGACGATGATCCCGGCGGACTGCGTCCTCGTCCCGATCCGCCCCACCGTCCACCGCACCCTGACGCTCACCGGCCCGACCACCCGCCCGTGGTCCCCGGCCGTGAGCGGCCTGTTGGCGAGGGTGTCCTCGGTGCCGGCCGTGGAGGCTCCCGCGAGGCGGTGAGCCTGCGGGTGTGGCACATGCCGGCGTGGCACTTGCCGGCATGGCACTTGCCGGCGGCTCGGGCGCCCCCGGTGGAACTTTTCGCGGTCGGAGGGCTGGTCCGCTGGATCCGGTGACGCACCGGCCGCAAGGTGGCGGGCGTTCCGACCCGCTGTCAGAGGGAGGCCCGTTGTCCACCCCCGCACCACACCCCCGCCGCCGGGCGGCGCTCGCCGCGCTGCTCACGGCCGAGGCGATGAACCTGCTGGACGCGACGATCGTGCAGGTCGCTGCTCCCCGCATGCACGCCGAACTCGGCGGCCCGATGTCCGCCGTGCCGTGGCTCACCTCGGCCTACACCCTGCCGTTCGCCGTCCTCCTGCTCACCGGCGCCCGGCTCGGCGACCGGGCCGGGCGGCGACGGGTGTTCCGCATCGGGGTGGCCGCCTTCCTGCTGGCCTCCCTGGCCTGTGCCGGCGCGCCCACCCTCGGCGTGCTGCTCGCCTTCCGGGCCGTCCAGGGCGCGGCGGCGGCGCTGATCGTGCCGCAGACCATCGGTCTCATCAAGGCGATGTTCCGCGGCGACGAGACGGCTCGCGCGCTCGGCAGCATCGGCCCGGTCATGGGCCTGGCGGCCGTCTGCGGCCCGGTCCTCGGCGGGGTGCTCACGCACGCCGACCTGTTCGGCTCCTCGTGGCGCGCGGTCTTCCTCGTCAACGTACCGCTCTCGCTCGCCGTCCTGACGCTCGCCCCGCTCCTCGCCGAGGACCGCGCGCCCCGGCGCCCCGGCCTCGACCCGGCGGGCACCGCGCTCGCCGCCCTCGCGACCGCCCTGATCGTGCTTCCGCTGCTGCGGTCCGGCGGCGCAGCGGACGGCCCGGCGCTCGCCTCGCTCGCCGCCGGGTGCGCGGTCGCGGTGGCCTTCGCGGCTCACCAGCGCCGTGGCGCGCGCCGCGGGCGCGGCACACTCGTCGAGACCAGCCTCTTCGCGTCCACGCGGTTCCCGGCCGCGCTGGTGTGCTCCGCACTGTTCTTCGGGGTCGGCACCGGGCTCACCCTCGTCGTCGTCCTCCAGCTCCAAGTCGGCTCCGGCGCCGACGCGTTGACCGCCGGGCTGACCCTCCTGCCCTGTTCGGCCGGAATGGCGGCGGCCTCCTGGTGCGCCGGCGCGTACCTCGTCCGCCGGTACGGGGCGCGGGTGCGCACCGCCGGACTCGCGGTCATGGCGGCGGGCGTCCTGGCCACCGCCGGGGCGTTCGGCGCGGGCGGCCGACCGGCGCTGCTGCCGTGCGCACTCGCCGTCGTCGGCATCGGACAGGGCCTGTTCACGCCCGCGTTCTTCACCGCGGCCCTGCACCCGCTCCAGCCACAGGAGATCGGCTCCGCCGCCGGCCTCCTCAACGCCCTCCAGCAGCTCGGCACCACCCTCGGCGTCGCCGCGCTCGGCCGGGTCTACCTCGCGTCCGCGGACACCGGCGGGGCGCAGCGCGCCTGTTGGGCCGGTCTCGCCGCGCTGGCGGTGGTCGCGGCGGCCGGGCGGGCGATGCGCGCGCCCGGCCGCCCGGGCCCGGCAGAATCGGAGCGCCCCGCAGAATCGCAGCCCGCTCGGGAACCGGCGACCGAACCCCTGGAAACCACGCATGCTCGATGAGCTCGACCGCGCACTCGTCCACGCCCTGCGGATCGACGGCCGCGTCCCGTTCAGCCGCATCGCCGCCGTGCTCGGCGTCTCGCCCCAGACCGTCGCCCGCCGCTACCGGCGGCTGCGCGCCGAGGCGGGCCTGCGGGTCGTCGGGCTCGCCGACTCGCACCGCACCGGCCGCACGCAGTGGCTGCTGCGCCTCACGGCCGGTCCGCACACCGCCCAGAGCGTCGCCCGCGCTCTGGTGCGACGCGGCGACACGGCCTGGGTGAAGCTCACCTCGGGCGGCACCGAGATCACCGCCGTCGTCGAGACCGCGCCCGGCGACGACGGCCACACCCTGCTCCTGCGCGACATCCCGCGCACCGCCACCGTCACGGCCGTCTCCGCCCACTGCCTGCTGCACACCTATCGCGGCGGCTCGACCGCCTGGCCGGGCGGCACGGGCGCCCTCGACGAGGACCAGCAGGCGCGGCTCCGGCGGGCAGCATCCAACCCGGTGCCGCTCGACCCCCCGTCGCCGTCGTCAGGCCTCGACCCCGCCGACCGGGCACTGCTCACCGCGCTCCACCACGACGGCCGCGCCGCCCTCGGCGACCTCGCGGCCGCCACCGGCCGCACCCCCGCGACCGTCGCCCGCCGCCTCGCCGAACTCCGTGCCGACGGTGCCGTCTTCCTCGACGTCGAGCTGGACGCCCGCCTACTCGGCGCGGGCATGCAGGCGCTCCTCTGGATGACCGTCGTCCCCGCCGACCTCGACCGCGTCGCCCGAGCGCTCACCGGCCACCGCGAGCTCGCCTTCGTCGCTGCCACCACCGGCCCGACCAACCTCGCCGCCACCGCCCTCTGCACCGACCCGGCCGACCTCCACCGCTATCTGACCCGCCACCTCGCCGCGATCCCCGGCATCACCTCCCTGGAATCCGCCCCCGTCCTCCAGACCCTCAAGGCCGCCGGTCCGATCCCGCCTCCACCCACCCGCGCTCCCCATTGACGCCCCGGGTCACGGCCTGCCGTGCCGCGCGGGCGGTTAGCATCGCCCCTATGCCTGCGCAGGACCGTCCCTCTCACGCCGAGCCGGCGCCCGGCCACCCTCGACGGGTGGCGCCGAGGTGTGGTACGGCACCGTCGGCCAGCCAGCCAGCCAGCCAGCCAGCCAGCCAGCCAGCCAGCCAGCCAGCCAGCCAGCCAGCCAGCCAGCCAGCCTTGGCGGTGGCGCCGGCACGGGTGCTGTTCGCCGTGCGGTCGGCGGCCGCGCTGCACCGGCTGCTGGATCTACTGCCCGTCTTCGAGGGTGACGAGCGGGTCCGCTGCCGGTTCACGCTCGTCCCCGGTTCGGAGTTCGACGCCGACGCACTCGCAGCCGTCGAGGCCGCCGGAGCGCGCTGCCTCCCGTGGTCCGAGGCCCTGGCCTCCCCGCACGACCTGATCCTGACCGCCAGTCCCAAAGGCGCGCTCGGCGGCCTGCGCGGCCACCAGGTGCTGCTCCCGCACGGCGCCGGCTTCAACAAGGCGCTGCCGGACGAAGGTTCGCCCGCGCTGCCGTCCGGCCTCGATCCGGCGTTCCTGCTGGACGACGGCCGGCCGACCGCGACGCTGCACGCCCTCGCCCACCCCGCCCAGGTCGAGCGCCTGGCCGCCCGGATCCCCTCCGCCCGCGGCCACGCCATCGTGGCGGGCGACCCGACCCTCGACCGGATCCTCGAATCGCTGGACCGCCGCGCCGCCGTCCGCGCCGCCCTCGGCACCGGGGCGCGTCGGCTCGTCGTGCTGTCGTCCACCTGGGGCCCGGAGTCCCTGCTGGCCCGCCGCCCGGAGCTGCCCGCGTCGCTGGCCGCCCGGCTGCCGTACGACGCCTACCAGTTGGCACTGATCGTGCACCCCAACGAGTACAGCCGCACCGGCGCCTTCGACCTGGCCCGGCAGCTACGGCCCGCCCTGGACGCGGGCCTGGTCCTGGCGGCGCCGTACGAGCAGTGGGCGGCGTTGCTGGTCGCGTGCGACGTCGTCATCTCCGATCACGGGTCGGTGGCGTTGTACGCGGCCGCCCTGGACCGGCCCGTCGTGGCCGGGTGCGTCGGCGCGAGCGAGCTCGTCCCGGGCAGCCCGATGGACGAACTGCTCGCCTCCGTCCCGCGCCTGGACCTCGACACCGCCGCCGTCGACCTGGCCTCGGCGGCGCCTGCGCGGACCCGCCGCTTCGCCGAGCGGGCCTTCGCCCTCGCCGGGGAGTCGCTGGAGACGCTGCGCCCGGAGCTCTACAAGCTGCTCGGGCTGGCCCAGCCCGAGCACGCCGTCCGGTCGCGCCCGCTCCCCGTGCCGGGGCCGGACCGTACGCCGCACACTCCGGCCGCGTTCGCCGTCCGGGCCGGGACGGAGGGGCGGCACGTCACGGTCGAGCGGCTTCCGCCGTGGACCGACCTGCCGTTCCACCACCGCGCCGCCGAGTACGGGCGGGCGGGCGTCCGCCAGCTCCAGAGCGCGGCGCTGATCTACCAGCGGTGCGGAGAGGGTTCGTCGAACCGGCAGCACGGGCAGCACTACTGGCACCAGGAGTACCGGACGGCCGGCGACTGGACGGCGGAGGTGCTCGACGAGTACCCGGGCTGCCGCACCGCCGCCGTCGTCCTCTCCCCCGCCGCCTGTCTCGTCCGCCGCGACGGCGCCGAGCCGTTCACCGTCCGCGTCGGCCCCACCCGTGCCGGCGCCCTGATCCGCCTGGCCGACCCGGCCGCCGTCCTCTCCGCCGTCCACGCCTGGCTGGGCGTCCGTCCGCTCGCGCTCCCCGGCTCGCTCACCGCCCGGATCAGCGGCACGGACTACCGCGTCGACCTGGCACCCGCCACCGGGGCCGAGCTGGATCACCCCGCCTGACGACTGATCAGATCCGCCATCGCCGTACGGTAGCCCTCGGCGCCGGCAGCGTCGCCGCCCTCCTCGCAGAAGGCCACCAGCGCCTCCAGCACCCGCAGTTCGTCCGCCGCCGACCTGCGCGCCCGGGCCCCGTCGAGGGCGGCCCGGTAGAGGCGTGCGGCCTCCTCGCGGCGGCCGGTCCGCCGCAGGGCCACCGCCAGTTCGAAGCCGGTGCGCGAGGACATCCGGTCCCGGCCGAGCCGCCGCGCCGTCCCGTGCGCCTCGGTCAATAGCTTGACGGCACGGTCGAGTTCGCCCATCGCGACGGCCCCGCGACCGATCAGGTAGGTCTGGAGCATCGCGCCGTACTCGTTGCCGATCGCCCGGTGCACCTCGCGCGCGGCCTCGAAGTCGGGAACGGCGTTCGCCCAGTTCCCCTGGACGGAGGCCAGCTTGCCGCGGAACTCGATCGCCGAGGCGTACAACTTCCGTTCGTCGTCCCGGTCCCCGAGCAGCCGGCCGCGCCGGATCGCGGCGTCGATCTCCCGCTCCGCCTCGGCGTACCGCCGCTGTTCCCAGAGCGGGCGGGCGAGCTGGCAGTGCATGCGGACGATCCCGGCGGTGAAGTCCGCGCGCTGGGCGGAGGCCAGGCCGTAGCGGAAGGCGTCGGTGACGTCGGCGTAGTGCTGGTGGTCGAGGAAGTGCGTCCAGAGCGGTTCGCACAGGGCGACCGCGTCGTCGTCCAGCCCGTCCTCGTGGGCCATCCGCACGCCGCCGAAGAGGGCGAGGTGCTCCAGCTCCAACCAGTGCATGGCCGCGTGCTTGTCGGCGAACTCCAGGTCCGGCACGTCGGCCAGTGCGGGCTCCTCCGGCGCCGGGCCGGAGACGATGAGCCGGGTGCCCGCGGCGAGGAGGTCCGCCCTGGTCGCCTGGCGGCGCAGCCAGCGCACCAGTCGCCGCCGGACGTCACCCGGGGCGTCCGCGCCCGTGCCGGCCCTGCGGAGCGCGTGGCCGCGCAGCAGGTCGTGCATGCCGAGGCCCTCGGGCCGCCGCAGCAGCAGGCCGGCGTCCGTCAGCTCGTCGACCGCGTCCTCGGCCCGGTCCAGGCCGGAGCCGAGCAGGGCGGCGGCGACCGGGACGGTGACCACCGGGCCGGGGTGGTGCGGGAGGATCCGGTACAGCCGGGCCGCCGTGGGCTCCAGCCGCTCGTAGGCGGCGTTCCAGACCGCTTCGACCACGGGCACGCCCTCCTCGCGGAGTCCGGCGGTGAGTTCGTCGATCAGCCGCCGCGGTTCCCGGTTCCGGCGCTTGCGCAGCAGTCGCCCGGCCACCAGGATCGCGGCGGGCAGGCCCGCGCAGCACCCGGCCAGTTCGGCGGCGGCCGCCGGATCGTCCGCGAGCCGGGGGTCCTCGACGGTGGCGCGCAGCAGGCCGGTGGCGTCCTCGCCGGAGAGCGGGCCGAGCGGGAGGTCGACGGATCGCGTGCCGTCGAGGTCGGCCAGCCGGGCGTGGCTGGTGACGACCACGATCGCGGCGCCGGAGGCCGGCAGCAGCGGGCGGACCTCGGCGCCGCTCTGGGCGTTGTCGATCACGACCACCAGCCGCTTGTCCTGGGTGGCCGCCCAGTACTCGCGGCGCCGCTCGGCGTAACCCGCCGGCAGTGCGTCACCCCGGCCGAGCGAACGGCAGAGGTCGCCGAGCGCGTCGGCCATCTCGACGACGCCGTCGCGCCGCAGGTCGTTCAGGTCGACGTGGAACACGCCGTCGGGGCAGTGGCCGCGGCGCCGCAGCTCGCGGGCGAGGCGGAAGCCGAGTTCGGTCTTGCCGATGCCGCCCATGCCGCTGACGCACACCGCCAGGGGGCCGTCCGCCGACTCACCGTGATCGCCCGCGACGGTGGCCAGCACCAGGTCCTGCTCGACGGTCCGGTCCGCGAAGTACTTGGGCGGCGGGGGCAGTTGGACGGGCGCATCCCGCTCGACGGCCGGTGCGTGCACACACAGGTGCCCGATGCTCCGCGCCTGGACGATGCTGCCCGCGCGCACCTGCCCGTCCACCCGGTTCGAGGTCTCGTTGGCCACCCGTCAACTCTAGGGCTGGCCGCGGTCTCGCGGAATCGGCTTGACCGATTCGGGGTTGACCACCATTCAGAAAAAGGTCTATACCAGTGACAGCCTTCGGCAACGACCCCGTGCCGACGGACCGTTCGGCCCGCGCGCCCGCCCCCACGTACGGCGCGGACGGGCCCCGTCCCCCTGCCGTTTCCTGGAAAGGCTTCCGATGGAACGCGCTCTTCCCCCACATCCCGCGCGCCAGAGCATCTCCCGCCGGGCCGTCGTCGCCGTCGCCGGCGTGCTCGGACTGGTCGCCGGCGGCGTCGGCGCCGTCACCGCCTCCGGCTCCGCGTCCGCCGACACCACCACCGGCCTGGGCAGCAACTGGTACGCCTCGGCGCCGTACCTGATGCCCGAGGACAACAGCCCGCCGGACGCCGCCGCGGTGATGGACGCCACCGGGCAGAAGGCCTTCCAGCTGGCCTTCGTCCTCGCGCAGGGCAACAGCTGCGCCCCCTCCTGGGGCGGAACGTCCTCGATCGACTCCGACACCACCATGCCGTCCGTGATCCAGACGATCCGCGGCAAGGGCGGGGACGTCTCGGTGTCGGTCGGCGGCTACGGCGGCACCAAGCTCGGCCAGGTCTGCGGGACGCCGGAGGCGACCGCCGCCGGGTACCAGCAGGTCATCGCCAAGTACCGGCTCAAGGCGATCGACTTCGACCTGGAGGAGCCGGAGTACGAGAACACGTCCGCCATCCACAACGAGATCGGCGCCGCCCGCATCCTCCAGCAGAACAACCCCGGCCTGTACGTGTCGATCACCACGGCCGGCACCAACGCGGGCACCGGCTGGTTCGGCACCCAGATGCTGGGCGAGGCCAAGTCCCAGGGCTTCACGCCGAACAACTACTCGATCATGCCGTTCGACGGCGGGTTCAACGGCGCCGCCGCGCAGACCGACGCACTGGTGAAGTTCAACCAGCTCCTGCAGACCACCTTCGGCTGGTCGCAGGCCACCGCGTACGCCCACGAGGGCGTCTCGATGATGAACGGCCGCACCGACGCCGCCGAGTACTTCCACCAGGCGGACTTCCAGACCGTGCTGGACTTCGCCACCGCGCACAACCTGGCCCGGTACACCTTCTGGTCGGTCAACCGCGACCGCCAGTGCCAGGGCCCGGTGGACCCGGGGCTGTCCGGCTCCTGTTCCAGCGTGGCGCAGAGCGACTGGGACTTCACCAAGTACACGGTGAAGTTCGCCGGCGCGGCACCGCCCAGCACGCCGCCGACAACTCCCCCGACCACGCCGCCGACCACCCCGGGCACCTGCACCCTCCCGGCGTGGAGCGCGAGCACCACGTACACGGCGGGCAACAAGGTCTCGTACAACGGGCACGACTACCACGCGAAATGGTGGACGCTGAACGAGGTTCCGAGCGCCAGCGGCCAATGGGGCGTCTGGGCCGACGACGGCCCCTGCTGACGGCCTTGAACGCGGGGAGGGGCGGACCCGCTCGGCGTCACCGGGCCCGCCCCCTCGCCGTCAGCCCTTGTCGCCCGCGATCCGCTCCCGCAGGTCGGCCAGGATCTCCGCCGCCTCCGGCAGCCCGACCCGCCGACAACGGTCGACGGCGGCGGTCAGCCGGGCCACCGCGGCCTGCGTCCGCCCGAGGTCGGTGCCCTCGATCAGCGCGGCCAGCCGCACCGCCTCGGCACGCGGCGACTCGGCCTCCTCACCGCCCTCCTCGTACACCGGGATCGCCCGCTCGGCCTCGGCCAGCGCCTCCTCGAACCGCCCGGCGAGGGCCAGGCAGCGCGCCCGCTCGTAGTGCGAACCGCCGCGCAGGAACCACGAGTTGTACGATGCCCCGGCCCGCTCGGCGGCCTCGCCGACGCCGTCCGCCTCGGCCAGCCGGGCGAGCGCGGTCGCCAGCCCCTCCGGGCCGTGCGCGCGCATCACCAGTTTGGCGAAGTCGCGCAGCGTCCCGGCCACCTGGTCCCACTGGGGCGCCTCGGCGTGCGCCGCGAGGGCTCGCTCGCGGGCCGCGTCGGCCGCCTCCCAGCGGTCGGCGTGGGCGAGCGCGAGGGCGGCCTCGCAGGCGACCATGGTGTGCGTCGACTGGTCCTCCCAGCCCGCGACGGTGTCGGCGAGGCGCAGGTACTCCTCGGCCGCGTCGCGGTACTCCTCCAGCGCGAACAGTCCGCGGGCGAGGTCGAGCCGGACCTGGGCCATCAACCGCTCGTCCAGCTCCGGTGCGGCGGCGTCGAGCAGCACCGACTCCAGCACGGCCACCGCGTCGACCACCCGACCGCCGCCGCGCAGCAGGTCGGCCAGCTGCAGCCGCACCTGGGCGGCCTCCTCGGCCGCCGGCCGGCCCTTGCGGTCG
The DNA here is from genome assembly GCF_053596725.1 of Kitasatospora sp. NPDC001660. NCBI lineage: Bacteria > Bacillati > Actinomycetota > Actinomycetes > Kitasatosporales > Streptomycetaceae > Kitasatospora > Kitasatospora sp. NPDC001660. The sequence goes on from NZ_JBSFGU010000012.1 coordinate 110,776, forward strand.
AAGCGCGCAGCGGCCTCCGACAGGGCCCTGATCGCCCCGCCGTCGTCGCCCGTGTGCGCCTTCGCGTGGCCGAGCATCATGTAGGTGGGGGCGAACGGGTAGGAGTCGTCGCCCCAGCGGGTGGCCTCGGCCAGCGCCCGGTGGAACACCTCGACGGCCTGGGCCGGTTCGCCGCTCTGCAGCAGCACCTGGCCGAGCAGACCGAGCACCCGCGGGGCCTGCCACGGCAGTTCGGCGGCGTCCAACTGCGCCATGACATCGCTCAGTTCGGCCGCCGCCTCGGCCATCCGGCCCTGCCGGGCGGCGGCGTCGGCGGCGTACTGGCGCGAGGTGGCCGCCCGCCGGGCCGAGCCGAGCGCGACGCTCTCGGCGCGGTAGGCGCCGACGGCCTCCTCGAACCGGGCGACGGCGTCGGCCGGCGGCTCGGGCAGTGCGGCGATCAGGTCGTGGTGCGCGGCGAAGGCCCGGCACTGGAACACGATCAGGTAGTCGTCGTCGCTGATGCAGCCCGTGGCGCGCAACTCGCGGGCGCGGCGCAGCGCTTCGTCGAGCGCCGGCCAGTCGGGCGCCAGGCCCTCGACCTCGCCGAGTTCGACGACGAGGGTGCGGGTGCGCACCATGAGAGCCTGGCCGAGCAGCCCCTCCTGCTCGAACAGGTCGGCGGCGGCCAGCAGTTGGGCCTTGCCGGCGGCGTGGTCGTCGCGCTCCAGCGCCTCGTGGGCGCGCTGCTCGGCGAGTTCGGCGCGCAGCCGGGCCGCGGTGCCCGCCGCGGTGCCTTCCTCGTGCACGTAGCCGTCGGCCTCGAAACGCTCGGCTATCCGGCGCCAGAGCCGGTCGGCGTCCGGGTGGCCGACCAGGTCCAGCTCGCGGGCGCGGACCACGAGGGCGGTGAAGTCCTCGGGCTCCGGCTCGACTTCGCGGCGCTGCGCGGGCGCGGCGGCCGGGGCGCCGGCCAGGTCGGGCGCCACGGCGGCGCGGACGCCGAGCGCGAGCGGCTCGGCGAGCAGCGGCCCGCGCTCCAGCCGGGCGCGGCGGCGGGCGCCGACCGCGTCGGTGCCGTTGCGGGCGTCGAAGCGGGCGGCGAGCGCGCCGGCCTCCGTCCGGACGTGGGCGAGCAGCGTGTCGACCGTCCAGCTGCGGCCGGGCGGGCCGCTGACCGCGAGCTCGCCGTGGCCCTGGCGGGCGAGGGCGGCGGCCAGCACCTCGACGCCGGTGAGGAACTCCAGGCGGCCGACCGGGTCGCCGGTGGCGGCGAACAGGTCGCGGTTCTCGGAGAGGATCTCCAGGCCGCGCGGCTCGTTGCCGGAGAGCGCGCAGAACTCGATGTGCTGGCCGACCGGTCGGGCCATGCCGGCCTTGCCGCGGGCGAAGCGGTAGCCGACCAGGTGACTGGAACGGGCCTCGTCCAGGCGGCCCTCGCGCAGCAGCGGCACCAGGGCGGCGGCATGGCTGAGGTAGGGCTCCTCGGAGCAGGTGCTGTGGCCGCCGAGGACGGGCCGCCAGACCTCCAGGGCCCGCGCGTCGTCGCCGGCGCGCACGTGGTGGTTGGCGCGGGCGCGGATCTCGCACGCGGGGCAGTCGCTCAGCTCGGTGCGCGGACGGCCGGTCCACAGCTCGTAGGCGTCCTCGGCGCCGACACCGATGTGCGCGGCCAGGTGGTAGCGCTGGGCGTAGTACGGCTGGAGGCCGAAGCCGGCCGCGCGGTAGCGGTCGCGCATCTCGGTGTGCCAGCGGCGGATCGCCTCCAGCGGCACGTCCGGGGTGCCGATCAGCGAGCCGGCCACCCACTTGAAGCGCCAGAACACCTGGTCCCGGGCCCACTCGCCGAAGCCGTCCGGGTCGGTGTCCCACAGCTTGAGCACGCGGGCGAAGACCACCGGCGACTTGCTGCGCTCGCCGTCGTACTGGTACGCCTCCATCAGCTCCAGCAGGGCCATCGAACGCACCCCGGTGTCGTCGAACTGCTCGGCGGCGTCGACGAGTTCCTCGGCGGTCACGGTCCGCTGGCGGCCGTAGGGGCGGGCGTCGTTCTCGCGCAGCGCGGCCATCACCGCGTCGGGGGTGTCCAGCATCACGCCTCCTTCGGGTCGGTGCCGGCGCCACGGCCCCCGGCCGCCTCGTGGCCGAGCATGGCGTGGTCGAGCAGGCTGATGAACGAGCGGTTGAGCAGGGCGCTCTCGCTCGCCTTGAGCGGGCGGCGGGTCATCAGCACCGCCTGCCCGTACAGCGCCTCGACGGCGGTGACGGTGAGGTCGCGGCTGCCGGTGAGCGACGCGGCGCGGCGCACCAGCGGGTTGAGGTGGTTGAGCACCAGCTGGGCGCGGGGCACCTCGGCGCGCAGCGAGCCGAGGATGTCCGCCCACAACCCGTCCGCCTCGTCCGCGAGTTGGGCCCGGGTGCGCTCGTGCCGGGCCTCCCGGTTGTCGAGCAGCAGGGCGGGGGCGCTGGTCGGGTGGAAGCTGCGCAGCGCGACGTCGCAGTCGAAGCGGCCGACCACCTCGCGGGCGACGGTGAGGAACGCGGCGGCGGCGAGCTCGGCGGCCGGGTCGACGGTGTCCAGGTGCGCGGTGACGGTGCCCGGGTCGAGGTCGGCGACGGAGACGCCGGGGCGGATCTCGGGCAGCCGGTGCACGAGGTCGCGGTCGTAGGTGTAGCCGCCGTTGATGACGCCGAGCCCGGCAGCGCCGGCGATCGGGGCGACCTGGCGGAACTCCTCGACCGTCTTCGTCACCAGCAGGACCGGGTGGGTGCGGGCGAACTCGTCCAGCGTGACGTTGCCGTCGGTGGTCTCGAACGGCAGCCAGGGCAGCATGATGCGCAGCAACTCGTCGTCGTAGCGCGCGAGTTCCTTGACCGCCAGGTGGTGGACGGACAGGAAGCGGTGCAGCAGCGCCGGGTCGCTCGCGGACAGGCCGGTGAGCCAGTCGCGGATCCGGGCGCCGAGCGCGTCGCGGACGGCGGCCAGCGTCTCGTCCGCGTACAGGCCCTCGCGGGAGGCGGTCGGGCGCAGGCCGTCGGTGTCGACCACGCAGCGGACGAAGAACGCCCAGTCGGGCAGGAGTTCGTCGGCCTGGTCGGTGAGCAGCATGCCCTTGAGGTGCACCCGGTGGCCGGAGCGGCGGGAGGGCGGGGCGGCGTCCGGCAGGACGTAGGCGACGCCGCGCAGGCCGACCAGCGGGAGGTCCAGGTCGATGCTGTCCAGCGGGGCGAAGTCGAAGGCGGAGCGGCAGTACTCGGTCAGCGCGTCGCGGCGGGCGAGCGGGGAACCGTGCCGCCGCGCCCACGGCGGGGTCTGGTTGACGCGGTGCTCGGTGCCGTTCGCGTCGACGACCGTCACGTCCTGGCGCAGCAGGCTGCCGAAGTCCCGGGCGAGCGCCAGGACCCGGCCCGAGCGGGTCCACTCGGCGGCGTCCGCGCGCGGGGCGAGGGTGACGGTGGTGCCGGGCTCGGGCCTGGCCTCGGCGGGCAGCGTGCGGATGGTGTAGCGGCCGTCGGAACTGCCGCGCCACTCGACCACCGGCGCGTCCGGGGTGGCGGCGGAGCGGGTGACGACGGTGATCTCGTCGGCCACCACGAAGCAGGCGAGCAGGCCGATGCCGAACTGGCCGATGAAGTCGCCGCGGGCGCGGGCCAGTCCGGCGCCGTCCAGGCCGCCGTCGGCGTCGCGCTTGGAGCTGCGGCCGATGGTGGCGAGGAAGGTGTGGACGTCCGCCTCGGTGAGGCCGATGCCGGTGTCGGTGACGGTCAGCTCGTCGTCGGCGCGGACGGTGATCCGGGCCGGCGCCCCGGGGTCGAGCTTCTGGCGGGCGGTGATGGCGTCGACCGCGTTCTGCAGGAGCTCGCGCAGGTACACGCGGGGGCTGGAGTAGAGGTGGTGGGAGAGCAGGTCCACCAGGCCGCGCAGGTCCACCTGGAAGGTGTGCGCGCTCGCCGGGCTCTGCGCACTCGTCGGGTTCTCGGATGGGGACACCGGGGGCTCTTTCGATCGCTTGATGGGTGAGGAGGTCTGGGGCCTTGGCGGCGCGGCGACGTCGACGGGCTTTCCGCGCGCCGGCGGGCGTTCGGCGGGCTTCAGCTCAGCGGCTTCAGCTGTGCGGGCTTCAGTTCTGCGGGCTTCAGCGGGCGACGGTGGCCGTCAGCGGGCGCAACGGTCGCGGTGGGCGCGGAAGCCGGCGACCGGGTCACCGGCCAGGTAGTGCCAGGGGGACTCGGTGACGAGGCCGTCCAGGGCGTCGAACAGCAGGTGCGCGGTCTTGCGCTGGTCGGCCAGCGAGAAGACCATCGCGAAGGTGTTGAAGGCGCTCTGCCAGCCGCGCACCGACGTGAAGTCGGGGTGCAGGACGGACCGGGAGGCGGCCTCCTGGAGCTCCGCGAGGACCGTCGGGCTGGTGAGGTAGGCGTGGTCCTCGCCGTCGGGGAGGTCCAGCCAGCGCTCCAGGTGCGCGAGCGCGACCAGCTCGCCGAGCTGGCTGCCCTCGGGGGCGGCGAGCATCGCGGAGCGGGCGAAGTCGTGCATCTCGTCGTGCGAGCCGCCCCACTTGGCGCACAGCTGCTGGAGCCGCTGACGGTGCGAGGCGGCGTGACCGGGGGCACGGCGCAGCGCGGCCTCGAAGCGGCAGGTGGCGACCTCCGCGTCGAGCGAGGCGCCGCGGGCGCTGATCTGGAGGAAGTACCAGGGCGCGAGCCAGCCGGGCTCGCGCTCGGCTACCTCCAGCAGCTGCTCCTCGGCGGTGTCCAGGCGCTCGTGGAAGAGCTTCCACTGCTCCTCCGTCACGTGCTTGGCGCGGGCGCCGGTGCGGGCCTCCCAGGCCCAGGTGACGTGCCGGGCGCCGGAGAGGAGGAGGGGCAGGGCGTCGTCGGGGTGGTCGGCGATCGCGCGGGCCGTCCAGGCCTCGACGCCGTCGACGTCGGCGAGGGCGCCGAGGATCCACGTCCGGTCGGCCTGGTCCTCGACGGCGGCGAGCGCGGGGCGCAGCGCCGCCCAGTCGCCGACGGCGGCCTGGCCGAGCATCAGGCGCACCGCTTCGTCGCCGAAGGCCGGGTCGAGCGCCGGGACCGGGCCTGCGGGGACGGGCGCGGGCTCGGCCGTCCGCTTCCCGCGCCCGAACCCGAGCCCGCGGCGGCCGGACTGGCCCTGCGTGGCGTCCTCGCCGGAACGGCGACGGAAAAGCGGCATCGGGTGGTCCCCCTCGAACGTGATCGGCATCTCTCGCATGGCCGCACAGTGGCCGCCCAGATGCAGTACATATCACGCGCGCCCGACATCCGTTCGCGCAGCCCGCACCGGGCCTGACGAGGGGGGCAACAGATGACAACGGACAGATAACAGATGACAGATTTCAGCGAACAGATTCCGTCATCTGTTATCTGCCTGTTGTCCGCCCGCTCACCCGGCGGTCAGATCGGATCGTCAGACCAGGCCGAGCCCCGCGTCCGGCGCCTTCCCCGCCTGCGCCTGCTCGATCCGCTTGACCAGCATCGCCGCGAACCGTCGCGTCGCCGCGACGTCCACCGGCCCGCCCTCGGTCGTCACGCTCGCCACCACCGTGCCCGAGCGCAGCACGATGCCGACACCCTCGCTGTCCGCCAACTGCCCCTGGAACACCTGGCTTTCACTGCCCAGCACCGAGGCGTCCACGGCCTTGAACGGCCCGCTCCGGTACGAGGCGTACGTCTCCTTGAGGCGGCCCTTCGCCGCGTCCCTGGTCGGCAACGTGTCGACCATGAACCGCGTCACGAGGTCGCCCGAGGAGAAGCGGACCGAGCCGCTGAGCGGCTTGCCCGTACAGGGCGCCGCCGCGGTGCAGGTGGTGGCGTGGTCGGCGGTGTCGACGCGCCGCTTCTCCTCCTCCCACCCGGCCATCGCCTTCCCGTCCGGCAGCACCTGGAGGACCACCTTGTCGTCCAGCAGCACCGCGTCCGAGTCCGCCCCGGGTGTGCCGACCCCACCTGCGGACGACGGAGGCACGGACCCGCCGGTGCCACCGGCCGGCGGCGTCGCGCCGCCGGGCGCGGGCGCCGAGGCTCCGGCGGCCGCGTCGGACGGGCCGCCCGCGGCGGCCGACGCGGCCGCAGTCGCCGCACTCGCGGCCGAACTCGCCCTGCCCGCAACCTCCTTGGCAGCCTCCGAGCCGTCCGACGCGCACCCGCCGAGCGCCCCCACCAGCACCCCGACCGCCACTACGGCGGCAGCCCGCCGACCGACCTTCCCCATCGCCCGCTCCCTCCCGGTGTCCGTGACCCATCAAGATAGCCGTTCGCCCCCGGACCAGCCCCGGGCGGCCTCCCCGCGGGGAGAAGCGAAACGGCGGTGGGCGGTGCCCTCGGAGAGGCCACCGCCCACCGCCGCTACGGCGTCAGACGGACCGGATGGACCGGGCGGTTCAGACCGCCGGGGCCGGGAACGTCGGGTACTCGACGCCCGAGATGTACTGGACGACCCGGGCGACCTGGCACGAGTAACCGAACTCGTTGTCGTACCACAGGTAGAGGATCGCGTTGTCGCCCTCGACCTTGGTGGCGCCCGCGTCGACGATCGAGGCGTGGCGCGAGCCGATGAAGTCGCTCGACACCGCGTCGGGCGAGTCGATGAAGTCGATCTGGCGCTTCAGCGGCGAGGTCAGCGAGACGTTGCGCAGGTAGTCCAGGACCTCCTCGCGGTTGGTCTCGCGCTTCAGCTGCAGATTGAGGATCGCGATCGAGACGTCCGGCACCGGCACGCGGATCGAGCTGCCGGTGATCTTCGCCTGGAGGTCCGGCAGCGCCTTGGCGACGGCCGACGCGGCACCGGTCTCGGTGATCACCATGTTCAGCGGTGCCGAGCGGCCGCGACGGTCGGCCTTGTGGTAGTTGTCCAGCAGGTTCTGGTCGTTGGTGAACGAGTGGACGGTCTCCACGTGGCCGCGGACGACGCCGTACTCGTCCTCCATCGCCTTCAGCGGCGGGACGATCGCGTTGGTGGTGCAGGAGGCGCAGGAGAGGATCTGCTCGTCCGGCTTGATCATGTCGTGGTTGACGCCGTGGACGATGTTCGGGACGTCGCCCTTGCCCGGCGCGGTGAGCACGACCTTGGCGATGCCGGGGCGCAGGTGCTTGGACAGGCCCTCGCGGTCGCGCCAGCGGCCGGTGTTGTCGATCAGGATGGCGTCCTTGATCCCGTACTCCGTGTAGTCGACCTTGGCCGGGTCGTCGGAGTAGATCACGGTGATCTCGTTGCCGTTGGCGATGATCTTGTTGTTCGCCTCGTCGACGGTGATCGTGCCCTGGAACTGGCCGTGGATCGAGTCGCGACGCAGCAGCGAGGCGCGCTTCACGAGGTCGTCGCCGCCGCTGTTGCGCACGACGATGGCCTTCAGCCGCAGGCCGTTGCCCGAGGCCTTCTCGATCAGCAGGCGGGCGACGAGGCGGCCGATGCGGCCGAACCCGTACAGCACGACGTCCTGGGCGGACCGGCGCTCGAGCTTGTTCTCGCCGGTGGCGCCGGCGACGGCGCGGGCGGTGAACTCCTCCACGGACAGGCCGCGGTCGTCGGCCCGGTAGGTGGTGGCGAGCATCCCGAGGTCGATCTGGGAGGGGCCGAGGTCCAGGGTGGTCAGCGCCTGCAGGAACGGCATGGTCTCGGTGACCGAGAGCTCCTCGCCGGCTATCTGGCGGGCGAAGCGGTGCGTCTTGAGGATGCTGACCACCGACTTGTTCACCAGGGAACGGCTGTGGAGCAGGACGGTGACGTCCTTCTCCCGGTGCAGCCGCCCGATGATCGGGATCATCGACTCCGCGATCTCCTCGCGGTTCTTCCAGTCCGTGAACACGTCGTCGTTGACAGTCACAAGTCCATCTTTCGAGCTGAGGGTGGTTGCCCACATGGTAGCTTCGCGGATTTCCGGTCCGACGACCTCCCCCGGGCAGCGTTGACGACAGGGCCGGGCCGAGCGAATCTTGAACACGTTCAATTGAATGGGGAGGCGTTCGATGTATCCGGGCGGAGCCATGACCGCTGCTGCGGCTCAGCTGGCGGTACCCGCGGCGAACCCCACCCTTCTCCGGACAACTCCGCCACCGTGTGGGCGAAGCCGTGGCCACCACCGCCCACGTCCGTCATGGGCCCGCTCGCCACCACGCTCCCGCCGATCATCACCGCCACGTGGTCGCAGAGCCGCTCGACCGGCGCCGTGACCGCGCTGGAGAAGAGCACCGAGCCGCCGCTCGCCACGAACCGCGCCAGGACGGCACCCATGACCGCCGCCGACCGCTGGTCCACCGCGTCGAACGGCTCGTCCAGCAACAGCAGTCGGGGCGCGTACAGCAGCGCGATGGCCAGCCCCATCCGCTTGCGCAGCCCGGGCTCGTCGGCGGCCGCCGACGCCCGCTCCGCGCCGCCGAGTTCGAGCAGGTCGAGCAGCCCCCGGGCCCGGGCCTCGGCCGCCGGCCCGTCCTCGCCGCACAACCGGCCCAGCCAGTACAGCAGTTCGCGCCCGGCCGGCCGCTCCGGCAGGGCCACCAGGTCCGGCACCAGCCCGACCGCCGACCGTGCTCGCTCCGGGTCCGCCCGCACGTCCGCCCCGAAGACCTCGGCCGTGCCCTCATCCGGAGGCACCAGCCCCGCCGCCATCGCCAGCACGGTCGTCTTGCCGGCCCCGCGCGGCCCGACCAGCCCGTAGCACGACCCGCGCGGCACGCTCAGCTCCACCCCGGCCACGGCCGTCGTCCGCCCGAACCGCTTCCGCAGTCCCGACAGCCGCAGCGCCGGCCCACACCCCACCCCCACGTGCACGACTCCCGTCCTCTCGCACTCCGCCACCGCGCTCCCGGTGACCCTGCGATCGACGCTATGGCGCCTGCCCGGAGCAAGGAATGTGCCTTTCTGCATAGTCAGGGTGCGTCCAGGTACACCCCTGACCGAGAAACCTGCCGTCCTTCACAGTCGGCTCGTCACAGTCGGCTCATCGCGCTCGCTCATCGCGCTCGCCCATCACGGTCGCTCATCACGGTCAGCCCGATCAGGCGCCCGACACGCCCCGCCGGGGTTGACCTTCACATCGGTGTGAAGGAGACGATGGGGTCATGACCGACACCGGGTTCGACCCGTACGCATTGTTGGAGGCGAGCAGGCTCGGGGTGCTCGCGACGATCAAGGGCGACGGGCGGCCGCAGCTGTCGCCCGTGCTGCCGTACTTCGACCGGGAGGCGGGAGTGATCCTGATCTCGACGACCGACGGGCGGGCCAAGGCGGCGAACCTGCGGCGGGACCCGCGGGCGGCGCTGGAGGTCACCGGGCCGGGCGGGAGCTCGTGGGCCACGGCGGAGGGGACGGTGACGCTCACCGGGCCGGGGGCGGATCCGTACGGGCCCGAGGTCGAGGCGCTGGTCACGTACTACCGGACGGCTGCCGGGGAGCACCCGGACTGGGAGGAGTACCGGGCGGCGATGGTGGCCGACCGGCGCGTTCTCGTCACCATGACGGTGGACCACGTGTACGGCGAGAAGCTCGGCTGAGGACGAACGGAGGAAGGGCCCGGAGCGGACGGCTCCGGGCCTCCCGTCAGCGCAAGCCCCCCGGCCGCCCCAGGTGGCTTCCACCGTTCGCCCGGTGCGCTCAACCCAGTTGCGCCAGACCTTCGGTGGCGATCCGCTCGAACACGGCGTGGTCGGTGGCGAAGCACGAGTCCGGGACCGGCCAGTGCACGACCAGCTCGGTGATGCCCAACTCCCGGTAGATGCCCGCCCATTGGACGAAGGCGTCGAGCGAGGCGAGCGGCCGTTCCCCGGTGAAGCCCTGGAGGAGCAGCCTGTCGAGCGAGTCCGGGTCGCGCCCTTCGGCCTCGCACGCGGCGGACAGCTTCGCCAACTGCCCGGCGACGACGGCCGGAGCCCGCTCCGCCGGGACGTCCGGGTCCGCCGGGTCACCGCAGGTGACCCAGCCCTGGCCGTACCGCGCTGCCACCCGCAGCCCGCGCGGGCCGGTCGCGGCCACGCAGAACGGCACGCGCGGGCGCTGGACGCAGCCGGGGACGTTGCGGGCCCCGACCGCCGCGTAGTGGCGGCCGTCCGCCGTCGTCGTGTCCCGGCGCAGCAACGCGTCCAGCAGCGGCACGAACTCGCCGAAGCGGTCGGCCCGTTCCTTGGGCGACCACTCGTCCCGTCCGAGCACCTGCGCGTCGAAGCCCGTCCCGCCGGCGCCGATGCCGACCGTCAGCCGTCCGCCCGACACGTCGTCGAGCGTCAGCAACTCCTTGGCCAGGGTGACCGGGTGGCGGAAGTTCGGGGAGGTGACGAGGGGCCCGAGCCGGATGCGTCCGGTCGCCGTGGCCGCCGCCGTCAGGGTGGGCACCGCGCCGAACCAGGTCTCGTCGCGGAACGACTGCCAGGACAGGTGGTCATAGGTGTACGCGGCGTGGAATCCGAGCTCCTCGGCCCGCCGCCAGATCTTCTGCCCGTCGCCCCACCGGTGGATGGGGAGGATCACCGTGCTCAGACGCATACCACCGACCCTACGGTAGCCGTCAGCGGCCAGCGCCCTCCGACTTGACGACCTCCTTGCCCGTTGAAGCGCGCTTCGGTCCGCCCGTCCGGTGACGAAGAGGACGGGCTCCTTCACGCGTTTGCGGCCGGATTCCTCTCTAGGACACGACCGCCGGTGCGGACCGGCTCCCTGTCGGATTCAACGCTGCAGCCAGCTCAGCAGGGTCGTCGCCGTGAACACCGTGCCCGACGCCAGACAGACCGCGCGCGGGGTCAGCCACCCGGGACCTTCCCGGGGCTGGGACTGCGGGGCCGGAGCCAGCAGCGCGTCTGCGAAGGCCTGGGCGGTCGGCGGTCGGTCCGCCGGCTCGACGGACATCGCGGACCGTAGCAGCAGGGCGACGTTCGGTGGGAGCTCCGCTCCGGCTGCGAGCATCGGCAGCGTCGAGGCGGTCGGCTGGTCGGTCATCAGGGCTGTGGCGCGTCCGCCCGGGCCGAACGGCTTCTGCCCGGTCAGCAACTCGTAGGCCACGACGGCCAGCGCGTACACGTCGGCCCTCCCGTCGAACCCGCCGGTCTGGAAGGCCTGTTCCGGTGCCATGTACGCGGGCGTGCCCGTGGTCACCGTCAGCCCGGATGCGTCGGCCAGTTGCTTCGCGCTGCCCAGATCCGCCACCAGCACCGCGGCGGGCGCAGGGTCGGTGGCGAGCAGCAGGTTGGACGGCTTGACGTCGCGGTGCACCACGCCTGCCTCGTGCAGGACCTGGACGGCGTAGCCCGCCTCCGCGGCCAGCCGCAGCGCCTCCTGCGGGTCGCACTGCCCGACCCGGTCCGCCAGGGTGCCGCCGCGTACGTGGTCCATGACGAAGTAGGGCCGGTCCTCCTGCACCCCGACGTCGTGCACCCGGACCACCCGCGGGCTGGCGATCCGGCGCAGCAGCCTCGCCTCCGCCAGGAACCGCTCGCGCACATCGGCGTTGGCGGCCCAGTTCTCGGCCAGCACCTTCACCGCGACCTCGGTGTCGAGCTCCGGATCGTAGGCCTTCCAGACCGTCGCGAAGGAGCCGGCTCCGAGCCGCTCCAGGAGGAGGTAACGGCCGAGCTTGCGCATGTGGCAGCATTCTGCCGGAGTCAGGGCGTGTGCGGAACTCCCGTTCGACGGGTGGGATGCGGGCGGGACGAAACGGGGGGATCCGGATGTTCGAGGAAGGCGAGCTGGAACGGCTCGTGACGGCCGCTCAGGCGGGGGACCCGGGGTCGATCGAGTACCTGCTGGCCAAGCTGCGGCCGATGGTGCTGCGCCGCTGCTCGCGCTTCCTGCCCCACCACGCCGACGCGGAGGAGGCCGCGCAGGACGCGCTGCTGTCCATCAGCACGCACCTGGGCGGGTACGGCGGCCGCGGCTCCTTCCTGGGCTGGGTGACGGTGATCGCCTCGAACGCCGCCCGGTCCACCTACCGCTCGATGCGCCGGCGTGCGGAGGAGAGCCACGCCGACCTCCCCGAGTCCGTCGACCCGCGCACCACCAGCGTCATCGCCGGGACCCGGCTCGACCTGATGGAGGCGCTGGCCGCGCTGGAGCAGCAGCACCCCGCCCTGGTGGAGTCCTTCGTGCTGCGCGACCTGGGCGACCTGACCTACGTCCAGGTGGCCGAGCAGCTGGACACCCCGCTGGGCACGGTCAAGGACCGTATCCACCAGGCCCGCCGCTTCATGCGCGAGCGCCTGGTCACCGGCCTGTGAACCGCGGTCCCGCGGCGGGCGGCGGCCACACCGTCGTCCGGCTCCGGTCCGCCGTCGCCGCCCTGGTGGCAGCCGCCGCGCTCGGGCTGGCGACCGGCCGGTTCGTCCTGCCACCACCCCCCGGCGCTACCGCACACCCGGCAGCGCGGTCGGGTGCCGCGGTCGACGGGGCGTCCCAGAGCGCGTCCGCTCCCGCGACGCCTGGCGGGTCCGTCCCGACGCCCGCGTCCTCGGCCTCCGGCTCCGGCTCCGGCTCGCCGACCGGTGCGACCGGGCCGGTGACGACCGCGAACCTTCTGGGACCCGCGGGGTTCAGCCCGGACGTCGGCATCGGGCAGATCCACGTCACCGACCGGTACGGCGACGGGGGTTACGCCAACGCGGCCTGCGCCGGAGAGAAGACCCTCAAGGAGACCCTGGGCGGGCCCGGTGCCCACTTCCGCGAACTGACGACCAGCCCCCGCACCGAATCAGGCGACCCCACGCCGGCCACCGACCGCGTCGACCAGGTCGCCCGCGAGGTCGCTGCCGAGGTCTCGAGTCCTTTCCTGGCGCGGAACTTCACCGAACGCCTGCTGCTGGAGGAGGAGGCCTGCCAGGAGGAACCGCCAGGGCACTGGGTCTACGGAAGGACCACGACGCTGCAGCTCGCCCCGGACGTCACCGCGAGCTGGATGGGCGTCTACCAGGGATCGCTCAACACCACCGGCAGTGCGCCCGAGGGCAAGGAGCCCTGCGGCGGCATCGCCGTGCTGCGCAGCGGCAACCACTACGGAGTGCTGGAGGTCTACGCCTGCCTGGGGACGGCCGCGATGGACCGCGTCGCCAGGACCGCTCTGTCACAGCTGTGAAACAGCCGGTCAGGGCTCCAACATTCCCTCCACCGGCGGCATCTCCCCGGTTGTACGAGGACGCAGCAGGCGTCCCGACCAACAGGGGGACCAGATGACCCAGAACCAGACCGTCCAGCAGAAGTCCGTTCGCCGCAACCGGCTCGCCGCCGCGGCCTGCTTCGCCGCCTCACTGATCACCGTCAGCGTCGTCGGCACCCAGTCGGCCACCGCCGACGCGGCCGCGCACAACACCGCGCGCCCGGCTGCGGCCGCGGTCGCCGCGCCCGGACTCGGCTCCGCCGACCTCGTCCAGAGCGAGGACTTCCAGAAGGGCATGAACCCGGTCGGCGCGACCGTCGCGCTGACCGGACGCCAGGGGCTGTCCGCGTGCTCCGGCGAGGAGACGATGCGCGACCTGACCAAGGACAAGGCCACCGCGTACGCGTCCGTGAACTGGACCTTCGACACCCACGGCATGCTGATCGAGTCGGCCGCGAGCGCCCCCACCGGGACCGCGGCCGACATCTGGGAGAAGCAGCTCGTCGCGCTCGTTCAGGACTGCCAGGACGAGCCCGCCGGCCACTGGCACTACGGTGCGGCCCACACCCTGACCGTCACCGGCGGCACCGCCCGCTGGTACCCGGCCTACAACGGCGACGGCGCCATCAGCGGCGGGACCGCGGTCCTGCGCAGCGGCACCAGGGTCGCCATCGTCGAGCTCACCGGCCAGCCCACCGACGCCCCGACCTACGTCGAAGGCATCACCACCGCAGCACTGAACCGCCTCTCCTCCTGAACGGCAGCCCGCTCCGCCCGCGCCGCCGGGTGGAGCGGGGCCCCGTCCGCAGTGTGTTCTGCGCTTCCACGCCCCGCCCCACACGTCCACCGAACGTCAGAAGTGCCGCAACAGCTCCGCGAAACCACCCAGTTGCAGCGTCGCGTCCTCGGGCCGGAGCTCCGCGTGCTCCAGCACCCAGGTGTGCTCGTGCGGGATGTAGACGGTCTTCAGCCCGGCCAGGAGCGCGGGCAGGATGTCGGACTTGGGCGAGTTGCCGATCATCCACGTCCGGTCGGCGTCCAGGCCGAGCTCGGCGGTGAGCCGCCGGTAGGTGTCCTCGTTCTTCTCGGGGACGATGTGGACGCTCCGGAAGTGGTGTGCGACGCCGGACGCGTCCACCTTCCACTGCTGCTCCTCCACGGCGCCCTTGGTGAGGAGCAGCAGGTCGTGGTGCCGGGCGAGGGCGGCGAGCGTCTCGGCGACGCCCTCGATCAGCTCGACCCGGCGGTCCGTCAACGGCCTGAGCAGCTCCACGATCCGGGCGTCGTCCCCGGCCGTCGGGACGCGGCCGTGGACCTCCTGGAGGCACTCGCGCAGGCTCAGTCGGAACACCTCGGCGCCGTACCCGAGCGAGGCCGCGTTCCGCGCCTCGATCCCGTCGAGCAGGGCCCTGGTCCCGTCCCGGCCGTCGGGGGTGACCACCCAGTCGAGGAAGCCGTCGATGACGCGCTCGAAGAGGACGTTGTTCTCCCACAGCGTGTCGTCGGCGTCGAAGACGAGCGTCTGGCCCTTGAGCGTCTGTTCCACAGATCCACCTCGTGTGTGTGCCCGGAGGCCCGACGCTACCCGTTCTTCCACGACCCGCCACTCGATTTACCGCCGCCGTGTTCACCGCCGCCGCATGTACCACCGCTGTGTACCGCCGCATGTACCGCCGCTCGATCTACCGCCGCCGTCAGACCCCCAGCAGCCGCCCCGCCCGGTCGATCGTCTCCCGGAGGTTCTCCTCCGTGGTCCGCTCCCGGGCGTCCGCCACCGAGAGCCACTCCAGCGGCGACTCCGGGTTCTCCGGCCGCACGGCATCGGGCGTCGCCGTGGCCAGCAGGAAGCGCAGGTCCGCGTGCTCGTGCGCCGGCTCGCGGGTCGAGGCGGGCACCGGCACGACGGCGACGTGCACGAGCGCCGCGTCCGGCCACGGTACGAGGTCCGTCAGCCCGGTCTCCTCCCGTCCCTCGCGCAGCGCGACCGCCAGCGGCGACGTCTCCCCTGGGTCCCCGTGCCCACCCACCTGCAACCACGCCTGCTGCCGCACGTGCCACCGCAGCAGCACGCGCTTGCTCTCCGGGTGCACGATCAACGCGGAAGCCGTGAAGTGCAGCGGCGTCCCCCGGTCCCACGCGTCCGCGGTCCCCGGCAGCCCTCGCACCCGCTCGACGTCCGCGACCTCGGCGGCCCCCTGCGCCCGGTACTCCCCGAGCAGTTCCGCAGGCCCCGTCCCACTCACCACGTCGACACCCTCCGCACTTCCACACCGTCGCGCCCAAGGCCACAGGCCTTGCCCCGCAAGCCCGTTGGCCACCTCTTTCCCCACCGTACCGGTCGCGGGCGCTCCCCCGGCCGAATTAAGTCCCGGCCGGTCAGGACCACAGGGCGGGGCCCGCCCCCACTCCTTGATCGCACCGATCGCGGGGTGGGAGGCTGGCCCATGGAACGGGAGGCTGGCCCCATCGAAGAGGACGCCGCGGCCCTTGAGCACCCGCCCGCCAACTGGCCGACGGTCGAACTGGATCCGGTACGGCGGGTGCGGGTCATGGCCGCCGCCGCGGGGGACGCCCCGATGTTCGCCGAGCGCCACTGCGCCGCGTCCTTCGACGAGGTCTGGTCGGTGGCGAGCGACCTGGAGCGCGAACTGCCACGGATGGTCACCGCACTGCGCTCCTTCGAGGTCGGCCCGGCCGCGGACGGCGGGCCGCGGCTCACCGGCCTGGCGACCAGCTCGGTCGGACACCGGGAGCGGTTCGACATCGTGCTCTCGCCCGGCTGGTGCCTGATGCAGAGCAGGGTCCTGCTCGGCGGGACGGCCGCCGCCCCCGAGGCCGGCGGCACCCGGTCCGCCCTGCGCGCGAGCCTGCGACTGCCCGGGCCGGCGCCGGCCCAGCGGCTCCTCGGCAGGCTCGTGCGCTCCCCCGCGTAGGCCGCCCCCGGCTCGCGGTCGGCCGCACACCGCACGAATCAGCCCGGCACCACGTCGACAAATCGCGGGCCGCCGGGCCGAGTTGCACAGCGCACTCGGCCCGGTCACGGCCACGCCCGCGCCTACGGCCGCGTGAACGTCACGTGCGTGACGCCGCTCGGCGTCGACACGGACTCCACCCGGAACCGCTCCTCCAGTCCCTCCAGCCCGTCCCACAGCCGCTCACCACGCCCGAGGACGACCGGGACGACCGCGACGTGCAGGTGGTCGACCAGGTCCGCCGAGAGGAACGCCCGGACGGTGCTCGGCCCGCCGCCGACCCGCACGTCCAGGCCGCCCGCCGCCTCCCGCGCCCGCCGGAGCACCTCGTGCGGAGTGCCGTCGACGAAGTGGAACGTGGTGCCGCCGTCCATCTCGACGGACGGACGCGGGTGGTGGGTGAGGACGAACACCGGCGTGTGGAACGGCGGGTTGGGACCCCACCAGCCGGTCCAGTCGTGGTCCTCCCAGGGCCCCTGCTGGGGCCCGAACTTGCGGCGCCCCATGATCTCCGCCCCGATGCCCTCGCTCCACGTGCGGGCCACGGCGTCGTCGACTCCCGCGCCGCCGCCTTCCTCCCCGTGCATCTCACGGAACGTCCGGGTCCGGAAGAACCACTCGTGGAGCCGTCCGCCGGCATGGCCGAACGGCTGGTCGAGGCTCTGCCCCTCCCCGGTGCCGTAGCCGTCGAGGGAGATCGAGAAGTTGTGGACTCGCACGCGGGACACGACGTGGCCTCCTGCCGTCAGCCGTTGCGGTGGCTCACCGCAATCACCGCTGCCGAGCGTAGCCCCGGGGGCGCCGGATCCCGGTCGCCCACGGCTCGTGGCGCCGTCGCCCGTCAACCGTCAGCCAGGAGCCACGCCACCCCCACGCCCCACCACCGCGCCGCCTCGTCGCAGGAGCGACCAGCACGTCGGCATCTTCGCCTCTCCACGGACCGCGCCATGCGACAGCCCGCCCGGGGCCCGGCGTAGCCGGCCGGGGCCCGGGCGGGCGAGAGGGCGAGGCCCTGAACGGGTTCAGGACATCCGCCCGGCGTGGCCGTCGTCGAGGTCGGCCGGCCACTGCTCCTCAGCGGCCGCGTCGCGGTTGGCCGCGACGGCGGCGGAGGCCGGGTGTGCCGGGGCCGCGACTGCGAGGGTGGCGGGTCCGCCGGTGATCACGGCCGCCACGGCTGCCTCATGCCGGGGGCCGAGCCCTTTCGCCCGATGGTCGCGGGTCAGTTCTTCGGTGCGGCACTCGCAGTCGCGTTGCTGTAGGAGCCGGCCACGATGGGCCATTCGTTCTGGTAGAGCTTGAACGGCAGGTCCTTCTCCAGCAGCGGGGTGCCGAGGATGGCGATGCGCGCCATGACGGCCCCGTTCACGTCCAGCCCGCCGTAGAGGCCGGCCTTGCCGGTGACGACCGGCTTGCCGGCGCTGGAGTCGATCGTGACCGAGCCGTCCACGGCCGCCCGCAGGTACGGCTCGACGGTGGCCTTGACCCCGGCGGTGTCGTAGAGGGCGACCGAGCCGTCGGCGACCAGGCCGGTGCGGACGTTGGCGTTGCCGTTGAAGGTGGCCTTCACCGGGGAGACGGTGGTCTTGACCGGCTCGGTGGCACTCGTCCAGCCGGTGGCCTTGGTGTAGTCGGCGTGGATGGCCCAGTCGCCGTCGATGTTCTGCGCGGTGTCGACCGTGACGGTGCCGTCGGCGGAGATCTCGGCGTAGACGGTGAGGTTGAGGGTGATCACGACGGGCACCTGGGCGACCATGATCGTGGGGGTGGCGGTGAGCTTGGCGATCGGTATCTTGACCGGGCCGGTGGAGCCGGTGAGTCCGGCGGTGACGTGCCAGTTGGCGTGCGCGCCGAGGTCGAAGCCGACCTTGGCCTGGTCGGCACCGAGGATGCCGTGGGTGCCCTGGTAGCTGAAGTCGATGCTCGGGTCGAGTTCGAGCGAGCCGGAGAGCGTGGCCTTGCCGCCGCCGGGCAGCGGGACGCTGTCGTTGGCGTCCAGCTTCAGCACGGCCGAGGCGGCGCCGTTGCCGCCGTCGGGCCGCGGCACGTAGGAGGCCTTGAGGTCCTTGAGCTGCGGGGTGACCTTGATGTTGTGCGGGTCCAGGGCGGTCTTGACCTTGGCCCAGGCCTGGCCGAGCAGCTCGGAGATGGTGGCCGGGCGGGTGCTCACCTCGACCTTCCCGGCCGCGGCCGGCTTGACGTCGGTGATCGCGAGCAGGGCGCCCTGTGGCGCGGCCGGTGTCGGCGGGCTGTCGATCAGCTGGCCGGGCTTGACCGCGGCGGTGGCCGCGGCGGAGGCCGACGGGCTCGGGCTGCCCTTGGCGGTGTCGGCGGCGGCGAGGACCACCTTGCCGGTCTGCTTGTCGTAGGAGTCCAGCTTGAGGTCGGGACCACCGGCCGCGACGGGCTGCCCCGACGGGGACGGGCTGGCCACGGTCGCCGCGGGCGTGCCCACGACGGCCGGGGCGGCCTTGGGAGTGCCCAGGGAAGTGGGCCCGGCCGACGGGTGGTCGGCGGCCGGGGTCACCAGGGTCACCTTCGAGGCGCCGGCGGGGGCAGGGCCGGCCGGAATGGGCGCGGCCTCAGCAGCTGCAGCGGAATCGGCGGACGGGGCGGACGGGACGGTCGGCGCCGTCGGGTCGCAGGCGCTGAGCGAGAGCACCACGGACGCGGCGAGCGCGGACAGCGCAACGGTGCGCATGGACATGCAGAGGGTCACCTTTGACGTAAGGCGGGCAGGAACGCAGGCGACTGCCGGCAGCTCAGGGGTGGCCGGGCCGGCAGTGGCCGCATTCGCCGTCGGCCGGAGCGTCAGAAGCTCACTCGGAAGCCGGATTCGGCGCCGCACAGGGCCGGCAGGCATCCAGCCCGGCCCCCATAAAACTAGAACCAGTAGTTTTGCCTGGGCGAGAACGTACACTAGGTCGAAAAGCGCGCTCAAACCGGGGGAGGGCCGGACCGGCACAGACAGAGTGAGGGAACAGCAGATGGGCAGACCATCGCGACCGCTGGTGACCAAGGAGCGGATCATGCAGGCCGCGCTCGACCTGGTCGACGAGGAGGGCCCTGACGCGCTGTCCACCACCCGCGTGGCCGCCCGACTCGGCGTCAAGGGGCCGTCGCTGTACAACCACATCTCCGGACGCGACGAGATCATCGACGGGATCTGCGAACTCGTCGTCGCCGAGATGGACCTCGACATGACTGTCCGCCCCTGGGCCACCGCGCTGGACACCTGGGCCCGTCGCTACCGCGCCGCCCTCGCCGCCCACCCGAACGCGGTCACGCTCTTCCGGGCCAGGCCGGCCCAGTCCCCCTCGGCCCTGAAGGGCTACGCCGACACCTTCACCATGCTGCGCGAGGCGGGGTGGCCCGAGGACCACCTGCTCCCGATCGTGCACTCGATCCAGAGCCTCATCGTCGGCACCTTGCTCATCGTGAACACACCGCGCGACCTGCTGGAGCCCGTCGAGGAGTTGCCTCCCGGACTCGACCCCCTCCTCAACCCACCGCCCCATCACCGCGACCTCACCTTCGAGATCGGCCTGGCCGCGCTGATCCAAGGCTTCCAGGACACGCTGCACCGCCTCCACGCCGATCCTGCCGCCTCCTGACGACCGCACCGACACACGCGTCCGCCGGGACCGGCACGGCCGTCCCGGCGGCCCACCAGGCGCTGACCTGCCAGGAGTTGACGAGCCTGCGGCCGGGCCCGGCCGGGCCGACGCAGGCGCAGGCTCACACTCGCGAAGGGGCATGGCCGTGCCCGGGGCCGCTTCGACCTGCCCCGGGCACGGCAGCGGGGTGTCAGGCGAGCGCGAGGCTGATCTGGTCCTTGAAGATCACCCAGCGCTGCCCGGGGTCGGCGAGGTCGCACGGCTTCGTGGAGACGTTCGGGGTCTGCCAGGTGTTGGCGAGGCAGTAGGCCGGGGCGAAGGTGAGGGTGATCTGTTCGCCCGAGACGGTCCAGTACTGGCCCTGGTCATTGGGGTTGCACAGCTTCACCGAGACGCCCGGGGTGCCCCAGGTGTTGGCGAGGCAGTAGCCCTGCGCGCCGGAGAGGGAGATCTGCTCGCCCGAGACGGTCCAGTGCTGGCCGAGGTCGCTGGAGTTGCACAGCTTCGTGGAGACGTTCGGGGTCTGCCAGGTGTTGGCGAGGCAGTAGAGGCCGGGGGTACGCGGGGCCGGCTGGGCGGTGCCGGCGGCCCCCGCCTGGCCGGCGGGCAAGATGGAGGCCGTCAGCGCCAGCGTGGCGACGGCGAGCGTCTTGCGGAATGCGATTGCCATGAGGCATTTTCCGTTCTCGCTGCAGGACGTGCGGTTCGTGCACGGCCATGAGGTGCTTTCTCAACTCGGGCCCGAGTGCATGGCAATTGGTAGCACCGATCGCCGGCGAGCCAATAGAGCCGTGCAATGCATTCACCCGAACGGGCAGTCACGGGCGGTCCGACGAGTATCGAGCGGCGTGCGACCCCGACAGACGCGTCACGCCCGGCCGCGAAGGCGCGGAGACGAACATCCGGGCGCGCGACAAAGAGTTCGCAACCAAAGTGACTCCGTCGGACCACCGGCTTACGCCCGCGCTCCCGAGCGCTCTTACCGCCGAGAGTGTGCGACCTCGATCCTGGCTTCGGACTTGGTCGTCGGCGAACCGTGCTGCGGACCCGGCCGGTTGGGGACGCGATCGGTACGCCGGTTCCGGTCCGGCCGGTCCGACGCGGCGCTACGGGCGGCGCTTCACGACCGGGCGAAGCGGCCGGGACCGTCGGACGCGTACGGCACCCACGAGCCCACTGGAGCTCGACCACGCCCGCACACCTCCCTCGCAACGACGGCCGCCCCGAAGACCAGCGCACCCCAGCAGTCATCCACCGCAGGCGTGTTCCCACGAGAGGAATCCCCGTGGCCATCGGAATCCGTCCCTCCCGCGGCTTCGCCGCCCTGGGCGCGGCTCTCCTCGCCGCAACGGCCGCCGTCCCACTGACGGCGACGCCGGCGGCGGCGACGACCCCCATCTGCCTGAGCGGCACGCTCCAGTACGACTACCGGTCGGCCGAAGCCGGCACCGCGAAGCCCACGAAGACCAAGCCGGCCCGCAACGCCAACGTCCAGCTGTGGGGTGCCGAGAAGTCCACCGACACCCCGCGCCGGCTCACCGCGGACCACCAGTACACCACCACCGACGACGGCAGCTTCAACCTCTGCTACACCCCCGAATCCACCACCCCGATGAGCAATCTGTGGGTGCGGTTCCACACCGAGAGCTCCCAGCTCTGGAAGGTCGCCGACACCACCGGCACCCCGTACACGCTGGACTCGCCGGTCCGGACCGGCATCGCCGCCAGCACCTCCCTGGGCACGCTCAAGCCCGCCGCCGGCGCCGCCCGGGCCTGGCACGCCTTCGACACCGTCAACCTCCTGTACCAGCGCCGCAACAACCCCACCGGCACCTGCTGGTCCTCCCGCGAGGCGAACAACGCCTGCACCGAACTCACCGTCCGGTGGACCGCCGGCTCGGCCGACGGCCCGTACTACGACCTGGCCGACACCGTCCACCTCTCCGCCGCCGACCCGGACTCCGAGCACACCGTGCTCCACGAGTCCGGCCACTTCCTCATGCACCGCCTGTACAACGGCTCGTTCCCGGCCGTCACCAACTGCAGCCCGCACTACGTCAACCTGGTCAGCTCCGGCACCTGCGCCTGGACCGAGGGCTTCGCCGACTCCACGGCCGCCTACCTCCTCGGCGACTACCGCTACGTGTGGCCCGACGGCAGAAGTTACCCCTTCACCTACACCACCGGCTGGAACACCGGTGACCAGGTCCAGGGCAACGTGGACGGCTCGCTGCTCGACCTGTGGAACGACGTCGACGGCGGCTGGAACGGCACCATCGCCCTGCTGACCGCGAACACCCCGTCCACCTTCGCGGACTACTTCAAGACCGACCGCCCGGCCGGCAACCTCGCCACCACCGGAAGCGCGCTCACCCACCTGGCCGCCCACACCATCGACTACGGCCCCACCATCGTCGGCGACCACCAGTACCACGGCCTCACCAACGGCGGCGGCCTCGCCCTGGAGCACGCCGGCCAGTGCGCCGACGCCACCGACGTCGTCGCCGACCTCAACACCTACGACTCCACCCACGCCTCCGAGAAGTGGAAGCTCGACCCGAACTCCGACGGCACCGCGCGGATCTACGACAGCTGCCCGACCCCCCTCACCCTCACCGCCCCCACCACCGCCGGTGCCCAGGCCACCCTGAAGTCCTTCGACTCCGCCAGCGCGTACCAGAAGTGGCAGGTCACCCAGAACGGCAGCGGCGCCCTGACGATCACCAACCCGGCCACCGGCTACGTCCTCGACAGCGCCGCCGCCGTCACCGGCGCCGCCGTCACCGTCAACCAGGCCGGCACCGCCAACACCCAGGACTGGGCCACCCTCGGCTGACCGTCCGGCAGGTGTCCCGGCGAGCACTCCGTACGGGCCCCTGTCGATGAGGTCCGTACGGAGAGCTCGCATGGTCACAGGACGGATCACCGACAGCCGAGCAGTGCCGGCAGAAGCGGCGCCTCGGCACGGACTTCCGGGACGAGCATGCCCCGCCCCGACCCGTTTGAGCCCGGCGAGGACGCCCTCACTGTCAGGTGACGATGCTGATGCCGTCGCCGAGCAGCTTCAGACCGAGGACGAAGAACAGGACGGCCATCACGGCGACGTTGTGCTGGGCGGCCCAGTCCCGCCAGGAGGCGAGGACGCTCTTCGCCCGCTCACCCATGACCAGGTACACCGCCAGCGGCGCGAGCACTCCCAGTGAGGCGATGGTGACGAAGACGGCGAGCGTCGCGATCTGCTGCCCCACGGGAATGCCGGCTGAGCTGATCGATGCGCCGGCGGCGATGGTCAACGGGGCGTTCTTGAGGTTGGCCGCCGACAGCGCGAGTCCCAGTCCCAGGATCTTGGGCGGGGTGAAGCGGTCGATCGCGGCCATCCACGTGGGCAGCTGCGCCTGGGACGGGTCGGTGGGACGCCTGCGCCACTGGCGGGCGCCGAACAGGGCCAGCAGCAGACCGAGGGCGAGTTTCAGGGCTCCCACCCAGGTGGCAGGGTGCTTGTGGGTGTCGCCGCCGCTCGTGCCGCCGACCGCGAGCATGACCGCGCCCAGCAGGGCGAGCCCCAGGCCCCAGCCGACGGCGAAGAGCGGGCCGTTGAGGCGTCCGCGCGGCGTGGCCAGGATGAGGATGATCGCCACGATGGGCAGCGGGCTGACCGCGACACCGGCTGCCAGGCCCAGCACATCGCCGACTGCGTGTCCCAATGCGACCTCCACGCGGGTAGCCGATCGTGCCGTGTCAGGGAGCCGGCTGCCAGGCCCGTCGGGTGCTGCGCCGCGCGAGGTGCGCGCCGGGTGCGTCCCTGTCGTCCATCGTCAGGGGGCATCGGCCCCGGAGCGCGGTGTCCGCGTCGAACGGGTGAGTGGCGGCGTGCCGAGAACAGCAGGAAGGAGGGCTGCTTCGTCCTGGGCGCGCGCGCCGGCCCGGACGTGCCTACGGTGGGGTCCGGAGGCAAGACATGGCAGCGACTACCGCACGCCCGGTACAACAGCTGAGGACGCCAAGAGCAGCGGGCGCGGTCGGCATCGTCGTCGCCGTCCTGCTGGCGACCGCCATCGTCCTCGTCCGCGTCGTGTTCCCCGCGCTCCCGCCCACCACACAGCAGTGGCACGCCGGCTCCTCCGGCCGGGAGGCCCTTCGGTGGGCACTGGCCCTGCTGCCGTTCACCGGCATCGCCTTCCTGTGGTTCATGGGCGCGCTACGGGCCTACGTCGGCACGGCCGAGGACAAATTCGTCGCCACCGTGTTCCTCGGCAGCGGCGTGCTGTTCGTCGCGACCCTGTTCGCTCTGGCCACGGCGGCCGGCAGCATGCTCGACGTCACCGAGGCGCAACACGGCGCACCGCAGCCGCAACTGTGGCAGTACGGCCACCACTTCACCTACACCCTGCTCTCGAGCTACTGCATGCGCATGGCCGGCGTGTTCACCCTCTCGACCACGACGATCGGCCGACTCCTGCGACTGTTCCCCCGCTGGCTCATCTGGCTCGGCAACGCGGTCGGCCTCGTCCTCCTCTTCGTCGTCGCCAACGTGCGCTGGTCCGAACTCGTCTTCCCCTTCTGGGTCCTGGTGGTCAGCTGCCACATGCTCACCACCCCGCGCGAGGCCGGGTAGCCCCCGCCCAAGCCCATCCCCGTCGAAGGCGAGGCCGGCAAGGACACCCTTTCGAGGGTGCCGTGCGGCCGGCGACGAGAGTCGCATCTCGGAGGGCGCAGGCGCGGGAGGCGTCGGATCGAGCGGCCACCGGCTCCGGTCCGGCATGAGCCTGGTCACGACGCCCCGGGTCTCCCCTACGGCTGATCGTAGAAGTGTTCCCCCGGCCCTGAGGGGCATGAGGCCGCCCGGCGGGGGTGTCCGTCACTACCGTGCGTCGTAGCGGGAGGGGGTTGCCAGGAGTTCGATCGCTCGCTAACAATGCCGGATACCCACAGTACGACCGGCCGAATTCAGCACTCGGTGCAACCGGCAGAACTCGGGGGGGCCGACGTTCAGAGGTACACATGACAGCCCTTGGCCCACGATCCAGCCACCGCCGCCCACCGCCCCGTCGCGGTCGGCGGCGCGTGCTCCCCGCCACGGCGGCCGTGCTGCTGTGCTCCGCCGCGGCCGTGGCCGGCACTGTCGTGCTGGAGGCCGGCGGTCACACCCCGGCGGTGGGCGGTGCGGTGGCCGCGGCGACCGGCCGGGTGGCGGACTTCCTGGACTACTTCACCGGGGTCTTCACCCTCCTCGCGCTGACCGGCGCCGTGGTGGGCGGTCTCGTCGCCACCGACCGGCTGGTGCTCACCCCCCGGCTGCGCGTCGCCGTCCAGTCGGTGCACCGGGCGACCGCCATCACGGCACTGGGCTTCCTGGGCACGCACATCGCGGTCAAGGTCCTGGAGCGCCACGCCGCGCCCCAGACCGCGGTGCTCCCCTTCAGCGGCGGCGCCACCTTCGCGGTCGGCCTGGGCACCGTCGCCGCCGACCTGCTCGTGCTGATCGCCGCGACCGGCGCGGTCCGCGGCCGGTTCGCGGGCGGTCGCCGCCCCTGGCTGTGGCGCGTCCTGCACACGACGGCGTACGCGTGCTGGCCGGTCGCCATCGCGCACGGGCTGGCGGCGGGCCGACAGGCGCACACCTGGGTGGTGTGGAGTTACGGGCTGTGTGCGGCCGTGGTGGCGCTCGCGCTGCTGGTCCGCGCCCTCGCCTTCGCCGGCCGTCGCAAGACCGACGCGCGGCACCGACGCGGCCTGAAGGCGTACCGACCCGCCACCCAGCCCGCTGCCGCTCTCGCCCACCTGTCCACCCCGGCGCCGGCCGCGAAGCCGGTCCTCCGGCCCGCGCGGGCGCTCCGAGCGGCCGGGCCGCCCGGGTCCGCGGTGCGGGGCCTGGCCAAGTCGGGGGGTGTCCGGTGAGCCTCACGCTGGAGCTGCCCCAGGTGCGGCAGCTGGGTCCGGCACGCCTGACCGCCGGCCTCGACCGCCACCCGCGGCTGGACCTGACCGCACACACCAGCGTCCACGGCCCGCTTCCCCGCCTCGACCGGGACGCCCTGCTGACCGTGGCCGACCGGACCGAGCTGCACGGCCGCGGCGGCGCCGGCTTCCCGTTCGCCCGCAAGGCGCGGGCCACACTGGCCACCGCCGACCGCACCCGCACCCGGCCGGTCGTCGTGGTGAACGGAACCGAGGGCGAGCCGCCCAGCGCCAAGGACCGGATGCTGCTCGCCCGCGCGCCGCACCTCGTCCTGGACGGCGCCTGCCTGGCCGCGGCCGCGTTCGGGGCCGAGGAACTCGTGATCGGCGTCGCCGCGGCCGGCCCCGGGGAGGTATCGATCCCCGCCGCCCTCGCGGAGCGCACCGACCTCCCGTGCCCGGCCCGGATCGTGTGCCTGCCCGAACGCTTCGTCTCCGGGGAGTCCGGCGCCCTGGTCCGGGGCATCAACGGCCGGCCGGCCCTGCCACCGCCCGTGAAGTCACGGGCGGCCGACGGCGGAGCGGGGGGCGTGCGCCGGCGCCCGACGCTGCTGGCCAACGCCGAGACCTGGGCGCAGCTCGCCGTCGCGGCCCGCATCGGCCCGGCTGCCCACGCCTCGGTCGCCACCACCGAGCCGGGGACCGCCCTGCTGACGGTCAACCGGACGGGAGCCGATCAGCTGGTGGTCGAGGTCCCGCTCGGGACCCGACTGGGAACGGTGCTGGAAGCCTGCGGTGTCGCACCGGGCGACGGAGTGCTGGTGGGCGGCTACCACGGCGCCTGGCTGCACCCAGGAAGAGCCGTGGACGCACCGCTGTCGCGCGCCGGGCTCGCGGCTCTCGGCGGGACGCTCGGCGCGGGTGCGATAGCCGCGCTCCCCGCCGAGGTCTGCCCGCTCGGCGAGATCGCCCGGGTCTCGGCCTGGCTGGCGGCGGAGTCGGCCGGGCAGTGCGGTCCGTGCAAGCGCGGGCTGCCGACCGCGGCCGAAGCCCTCGCGGCCCTGGCGGCCGGTGGCGGCGGCTCCGGCGCCCTGGAGAAGGCACGCCTCGCCGTCACCACGGCTCAGGGCGGTGGCGCCTGTTCCCACCCGGACGGTACGGCCCGGTTCGTGCTGTCCGCACTCGACGTGTTCGCCGCGGACGTCGACGTGCACGTCTCCGGGGCCGGCTGCGGACGCCCGGTGCACGGGGTGCTGCCGATCCCGCCCGGCAACGAGGCCACGCTGGAGGTGGACTGGTCCCGATGCACGGGTCACGGACTGTGTGCCGTGCTCGCCCCGGACCTGGTCCGTCTCGGCCCGCACGGCTACCCCGCGTCGACCAGCATGCCCGTCGCCCCCTGGCAGGAGCACGGGGCCCGCCGAGCGGTGAACCAGTGCCCCGCACTCGCCCTACGGATCCGCCACCGCGGCTGACACCCGGCCACGTCGCAAGTCCCTTCCTCCGCAGGCGACTTGCGGGACCTCTGCGGCAGGTTGATCCTGAATGTGAGGCATGCCCACCGCCCAAACGGGCCGAGCGCAGACGGCTGCGGGGCTCGGCGCCCGCGGCCCCTGCGGGGAGCGGCGCGGCCAACCGCGACCCCGAGCGCTTCAAGGACCCCGACCGTTCGATCCCGACCGCAAGGACAACGAGCACCTGGGTTTCTACACCGGCATCCACTACTGCTTCGGCGCCCCGCTCGCCCGCATCGAAGCACAGCTCGCCCTGCCCGAACTGTTCCGCCGGGTCAGGTTCTCCCGGCTGCTCGGGATCCGCCGCCCTACCGCACCAACGCCGTACTGCGCGGCCCGCGCCACCTTCCCGTGGCCATCGAGGGCCTGACGGCTTGAGCACCGCTGAAGGAGGATCGGCCGACACCGGCCCCGGGCGAACCTGGAGGCAGCATGGCTCCCCCACCGATCCGCTTGCTTCTCGCCGACGTCGACGGCACGCTCGTCACCCAGGACAAGGTCCTCACCGAGCGGGCCGTCGCCGCGGTCGAGAACCTGCGGCAGGCCGGGATACTCTTCGCCGTCACCAGCGGCCGCCCGCCGCGCGGCATGTCCATGCTCATCGAGCCGCTCGAACTCAGCACGCCGATCGCGGCGTTCAACGGTGGGCTGCTCGCCCGCCCCGACATGTCGGTGATAGAGCAGCAAGTCATACCCGACGACGTGACGCCGGCGGTGATCGAGCTGCTCACCGCCCACGGGATGGGCGTATGGATCTACCGGGGCGCGGACTGGCTGGTCCTGGACGCCCAGGGACCACACGTGGCCCGCGAGTCCTGGACGGTCCGGTTCGACCCGACGCCCGTCGACAGCTTCGCCCCGGTCTCGGACGGCGTGGCCAAAGTCGTCGGGGTGAGCGATGACCACGACGCGGTCCAGAGCGCGGTGGCAGCGGCCCGCGAGCGGTTCGGCGACCACGTGTCGGCGGCCAGATCTCAGCCCTACTACGCCGACATCACCCACCCCCATGCCAACAAGGGCTTCGTGGTCCGCCACCTGTCCAGGGCCTACCGGATCCCTGCCGACGAGATCGCCACGATCGGCGACATGCCCAACGACGTGCTCATGTTCGCCCACTCGGGACTCAGTATCGCCATGGGCAACGCGAGCCATGAGGTCCAGCGGGCCGCCCGCCGTGTCACCACGACCAATGAGGACGAGGGCTTCGCCAACGCGGTGGAGCGGTTCATCCTGCCTTGACCCCGACGCTGCCAAGGCCGACGACAAGGAGTGCCATGACCGCACCGGTGAGCACCGCCGCTGATGTCCTGGTGATCTTCGGCATCACCGGAGACCTGGCCAGGAAGATGACCTTCCGGTCCCTGTACCGCCTGGAGCGCCGCCGGTTGCTCCAGTGCCCGATCGTCGGCGTGGCCCGCGACGAGTGGTCCGCCGCGGCCCTGCGGGATCACGCACGCCGCGCCATCGAGGGCACCGGCGAGACGATCACCGAGGACGTGTTCCAGCGGCTCGCGGAGCGCCTGTCGATGATCTCCGGCGATTTCGGGGACCCGAGGACCTATGACCGCGTAGCCCGGGCGATCGAGGCCCGGCGGACTCCGGTCTTCTATCTGGAGATCCCGCCGTCGCTGTTCGGCCGCGTGGTCGAGGGTCTGGCCGGTGCCGACCTCACCGGTCGGGCCCGGGTCGTCGTGGAGAAGCCGTTCGGCCACGACCTGGCGTCGGCCCGGGCACTGAATGCCCAGCTGCGCGGGCTCCTGCAGGAGCGGCAGATCCTCCGCATCGACCACTTCCTCGGGAAGGAACCGTCCCTGGACATCTTGTTCCTCCGGTTCGCCAACTCCATCTGGGAGCCGCTGTGGAGCCGCGACCGGATCCGGTGCGTGCAGATCACCATGGCCGAGGACTTCGGCGTGGAGGACCGGGGCCGCTTCTACGACCCGGTCGGTGCGCTCCGCGACGTCGTGCAGAACCACCTGCTCCAGCTCGTCGGGCTGTTCGCCGCCGAGCCGCCGGGCACCGCCGCCGACGGCCTGCGCGACAAGCGGGTGGAGGTGTTCCGGGCCATCCCGTCGGCGGACCCGGGGCACTACGTCCGCGGCCAGTACGACGGGTACCTGGCCGTACCGGGGGTGAGCCCGGACTCGCAGACCGAAACCTACGCCGCGCTGCGCTTGGAGATCGACAACTGGCGATGGTCGGGCGTCCCGATCTTCATCCGGGCCGGTAAGGCCCTCCCGGAGCGAGTCACCGAGATACGGGCCGTCTTCAAGCCGCCGCCCAGGCTCGCGTTCGCGCCGACGTACGCGCCGGACCCGAACGAGCTCGTCCTGCGGATCGACCCCGACCCGGGTATCGACCTGATCGTGCAGGCCAAGCAGCCCGGCGCCCGGGCAACCCGGACGGTGGACCTGTCGCTGATCTTCTCCGAGGAGCTCGGGGAGGCCCCGGAGCCGTACGAGCGGCTGCTCGGCGACGCCATGGAAGGGGACTCCAGCCTCTTCACCCGGGAGGACAGCGTCGAGGAGACGTGGCGCATCGTCCAGCCGCTGCTGGACGCCCCGCCCCCGGTGGAGCCGTACACGTCGGGATCCTGGGGGCCGGCCGGCGCGGACAAGCTGCTCGTCGGCCACCCGCAGTGGCGCGACCCCTGGCTCCACTCCCGCGCCGTGAGCCGACACCGTGTGCAGGTGGACACGCCGGACGGAGCCGACTGAAGCGCCCGAGGAGGCCGTCAGACGTCCCCGGGCTCCTCGCCCGGCCGGCACCGCCATCGGCAAGACCACCCTGACCGGCTGGGCGATCGAGGCGAAGGCACCGTCCACCGCGGTTGCCGACCGCGACGCCTAGGACGGGGGCGGGTTCTGCGCAGGGGCATCGGCACCCCCGCGGCGCAGCGTTTCGAGGGATGCACCGCGTCGGCGCCGTACGAGTTCCCGCAGGGTGCTGACGTTGCGGTAGCCGACCCGGCCGGCGATGGCCTCGGCGCTGAGCGTGGTGGTGCGCAGGAGGAAGGTCGCCTCGTCGAGTCGGATGTCCTGGACGAAGTCCAGGGGTGATCTGCCGAGGACGGTCTGCGCGGTGCGCTGCAGCGTGCGCTGGCTCACGCCGAGCGTGCGGGCGGCTTCGGCCAGCGGGGGCGGGTCGGCCAGGTGGGCGCGCGCCCATCGTTCGAAGGCGGCCATGAGCGGGTCCGCCTGGGCCAGCTGGGTGGGAAGTGCGAAGGCGGCCTGCGAGGGCCGGTCGCCGATCAGCAGGTAGCGGGCGACGAGGCCGGCGAGGGCGGGGCTGTGCCGCTGCACCGCCCACAGCGCGAGGTCGATGTGGGCGAAGGCCGCGCCCGCGGTGGTGACCGGGCCGTCCTGGATCAGCGTCCGCGAGTCCTCCAGCACCACAGCCGGGTAGCGTGCGCGAAAGGCGGGCCCCAGCCACCAACTCGTCGTCGCACGCCGGCCTTCGAGCGTGCCCGACTCGGCCAGGAAGAACGCTCCGCTGCACGCGGCGGCGAGCGGGGTTGCGGAGGCGGCGCAGGCCGCGGCGAGGTCGAGCAGCCAGGCGTTCGCGGGCTCGCGGACCGCTGCGACCACCCGGTCGGGGGCCTGGAAGCCCACCGCCGGCATCAGCAACAGGTCGATCCCGTGCGGGAGTTCCGCGGCCGGAACGGTCGCCAGGCTCAGCCCGTTCCCGGTGCGGACCTGCGGTCCCGCGCCGGTCACGGTGACCGAGAACGGCGGTGCGCCACCGTCCCTCATGCTCAGCGAGTTCGCCGCGCCGAGTACGTCCATGATCGCCGAAAGCCCCGTGTCGAAGATGCCGTCGACTGTCGCCATCACTATCCGCATGGCGCAAACGGTACTCGAAACGTCGTTTCCGCCGCTCGTGGCGGATCGACCACGGCCCTAATGTCTTTCGCAGGCCGGGATGCCGCTCTCCGGCCCCGCCGCCGCGAAGCCGCCGACGGCATCGCGGCTCCACCACTCACCCTGGAGACCCCGTCATGACACTGAAGCTCGGAGTCCTCGCGCTGCTGACCGCCAAGCCGGGCAAGGAGGCGGAGCTCGCCGCCTTCCTGAACGCCGGCCGCACCGTCGTCGAGGACGAACCCGGCACCCGGGTCTGGTACGCGTTCCAGGTCGACGGCGCGACCTTCGGCATCTTCGATGCCTTCGCCGACGAGGACGCGCGCCAGGCCCACCTCACCGGCCGCATCCCGGCGGCCCTGTCCGAAGCCGGCCCGGAACTGCTCGCCACCGCCCCCGACATCCGTCTGGTCGACGTTCTCGCGGTCAAGAGCCCTTCCTGACGGCGTTGCCGTGCGGCCGGGCGCCCGGCGGGTCCGCCTGCGGCCCGAGGAACGACCGGGGCCCATATCCTGGCCCGGCTACCAGGCCGTTCGGCTCAACGTCGCCGGGTTCGGAGGCATCCTCTTCTCCACCTTCTACGGCGGGCACGACACCAGTTGGGGACCCACGAGCACCCAGCAGGCCTACTTCGCCGACTTCACCCTCTCCCCGGCCGTCCAGCACTGACCGTGCGGACATGAAGGGCACCGCCAGGTGCGCCCAGTCGACGCCGATCCACCAGACGCAACGGTGCCGGGGTGGTCCCCCGGTGGTGATCTACCGCTCGACCTTCTCGAAGAGGCTCATGTTTTGTGCTGGGGTCAGGAGTTGGCGTACTGCGCCGGGGGTGGCTGCATATCGGGGTGGCCGGGAACGTTGGGCTTGATCCAGTGGCCGTAGCTCTGCTGCCAGGCGCCGCTCCTGCGGTAGTCCTCCAGGACCTGGTTCACCCAGGAGGCGAGGTCCGGCTCGGCGGGTGAGATGGCGACGCCGTAGGGCTCGTCGGAGAGTTGGTCGCCGACGACGGTGGTCTGCAGGTCCTGGGCGGCCAGGCCGTAGGCGATGGCGTCGTCGGTGAGGATCGCGTCGTCGTTGCCGAGCTCGAGCTGGACCAGGCAGTCCAGCTCCTGGTTCTGTTTGTCCAGTTCGGCCACCTGGTACTTCCGTTCGGCCCCCGGCAGCGTGGCGTCCGGTTCCAGCAGGGTCTCGGCGGTGGAACCGGCGGCGACGCACACGCGCTTGCCCTTCATCGCGTCGGGCCCGCTTTCACCCTGTCCGGCCTGCGCGGCCGGTATCAGGACCCGCTGTCCGGCTTCGAAGTAGACGGTGGACATGGCCACGTCCCGACTCCGTTCGCAGGTGATCGTCATGGTGTGCACGACCAGATCGACGTGCTGGTCGCCGGTGGCCTTGAGGCGCGGTTGGCGTTGGGCGTCGTCGAGTGCGATCCAGTTGACCTTCGGGTTTCCCAGCGAGGCGACGATCGCGTTCGCGAGGTCGATGTCGAATCCCCGGGGTGTGGCGCCGTCCGGGCCCAGGAATCCCCAGTCGTAGTCGTTCAGGTCCACGCCGATGTTGATCGTCCCCCGCGCCTGGATCGCCTTGATGGTCGGCCCGTGGGGATCCTTCTTCGGCGGGTACTTGCTCGCCTTGCAGGAGGGGTCCGAGGCGGGAGCGGTGTCGGCAGCGAGCACGGGCGAGGGTGAGGGCAGCGCGCCGGTGGCCGTGGCGGTCCGTGTGGCGGCCGGCCGGGCGGGTCCGTCTGTCGTGAGGACCGCGACCACCAGGGCGGTGATGGCGAGTGTTGCCGTGGTTCCGCGAAGCCGCATCAGGTGTCCTCCGATGGTTTCGTTGCGGGTCATCGGTACTCCGCCAGCCGGCGTCCGTGCCGATCAGCACGCCGGCTGCGGCCGGCACGTCCTGACCCCGGCCGCCACCCCTCGGGGCGCCGACTGCAACGCTTCCGTGTCCATTGCGTCAGTCCCGTCAAGTGCGCGTGGAAGATATGTGATGACACATGGAAGGAATTGGCAAGAGGTCCGGGCTGTTTGGTGAGCCCTGGCAGGACGGCCGACAGCCGCCGCTGCCGCGACGCGGGACGCGCCTTTGCGAAGCATCGTGGCCTGCAAAGTGCCTTGTCGAGCTTGACCGACCGTCAATCACCGGACGGACACACAGCAGGGTCGGCCACATCGAGGGCAGCTACTCCCGCGCCTGGTACGGCGCCAGCAGCCGGCGCATGTTCTCGCCGAGTTCGGAGATCCCATCGGGCGTCAGGTGCAGCACGGAGCTGAAAGCGTCGCCCCGCCGCCAGTCTCACCCCGCGGGGTGCACCGTGGAGTGATAGTCGGTCCGTGCCACGGGATGTGACGATCATTCGTAGAATGGCGATCGGAAAGCCGGGGAGTCACGGCCGTCGCGCCGAGGCGTCCCCGGCAGGAGTCCGCCCGCCAGGGGAACGCGGTTCCGTCAGGAGCGGCGGTCCGGTGGCGGTCACGTCCGATGCCGGCCACCGCATCACCTGGATCAGGCACACGATCGACCAGGAGGATCGGTCCGCTCGGCGGCCCGCCAGGGCCCTTCGGCAGAGCAAGCACGCACATGACGGATCATCAGGAGAGTGCCCCATGACCCAGCGGTTCATCGAGGAAGGGGACTTCGTCCCCGCCCCGGTCAAGCCCCTCGTCCCGTTCGAGGTGCTGGACCGGCTCGACGTCAGGGTGGGCACCATCCTGTCGGTCGAGGAGGTCGCGAACTCCAAGAAGCTGATGCGGCTGAAGATCGGCTTCGGCGACCACCAGCGCACCGTCCTGTCGGGGATGCGCGGCGAGCGCGAGAACCCGCAGGAGATCGTCGGCCAGCAGGCGCTGTTCGTGGTCAACGTCGAGCCGCGGACCATGGCCGGCGAGGTCTCCGACGCCATGCTCTTCGACCTGGGCTCACCCGATCGGGTGCTGCCCGCTCTGGCGCGTCCCGAGCGGCCGCTGCCGGACGGCGTCCGGGTGGGCTGACCGCGGCCCCGGGACCGTGGCCGGCCACGGAGGTCGGTTGACCTCCGTGGTCGGCCACACCGGTTGTGGCGGCCCGGGTCAGACCAGCGCGCGGCCGTGCGGGGAGTACCGGCGGCCGGCCGCCCTGCGCAGGTCCGCCATCACGTTGATCCGGCGCAGCCAGCGGTCGGTGCCGTCGTACCGCGCGGTGAACGGCTTGCGGCCGTGCACCGCGCGCTTGTTGTCCACGATCAGCATCTCGCCGGGGGCGAGCACGACGTCCCGGAGCTCGGCGTCGATGCCGGCGATCAGCGAGTCCAGCGCGGCCAGCGCCTCGGGGTCCAGGTCCCGGGGCATGAACGCGGGGTCGATGCAGATGTACGGGGCCTCCGGGTCACCCGAGAGCACCGGACCCGGCTTGGGGGTCTCGTTCATCTCGGCGATCTTCCGGAACGCCTCGGCCACCCAGTCGCCCTCCTCCACACCGGTCGTGTCGGCGTTGAAGGCGGCCGTGTGCGACTCGTCGGGGAGGATCAGGTAGCGGTCCTCCGACAGCAGCCGGCGCGCCTTCGGGTCGAGCGGGATGGAGTTGATCGGCGCGAAGGTGGTCGGCACCCGGTCGTGGTTGCGCAGCCCCATCAGCATGATCCAGTCCGCCCGGAGCGGGTGGAACGCGTCCTCGTTGTGCCACTCCAGGTTGACCGTCGAGCTGGAGCCGAGCTGCTGGTTCTCGTGGCCCTTGATCGGGAACAGGTCGAGGACCATCTTGCCGCGCTGCTGGGTCAGGTAGGAGACCGGGTCGCCGAGCAGCGAACCGAGCAGCAGCAGGAGCGCGGACGCCCGGTCGGCCTCGCGGCTGTTCGGCTCGTCGGTGTAGCTCGTCGGCGTGGGACCGGCCGCGGCCTCGTCGATCGGCAGGTTCGACACGACCAGCCCGCCGTACGGGCGCCCGGTGAGGCGGAATGCGGCGAGGAGGGCCCGCACCCGGCTCGGAGCCTCGTGGGCGAGCAGCGCCAGGTCGTGGAGGCGCTGGTCCAGCGGAAGGTCGGTGTCGGTGTCGAGGATCCCGTCCGCAAGTTCGCGCAGCTGGGCGCTCTCGGCGTCGGTCAGTTCGAGGAAGGGAACCTGATCGGCCGCGCGGAGGGGCAGCGACGCGGGAAGGTCGGAAAGGGCACCGGGCATGAATGAGTCCTTCAGTGTCGGCAAAAGCCTTGGAAGAGGGATGGCTCCACCCGAGGCACGGGCGCCGCTCGCAGACGGCACGGAGTCGATCGGCAGGGCCGCGATCGAGTCTCACCATCCTCGAGAAGGGGCGTCCAGGTGCACCGGCTGACCGTCCTGTGCCACGGCCGGACCCGGTCAACGGGCCTGCCCCGGTGGGTTGCTGGCCGAATCCGGGCATGCCCGTTCCGGACGGTGACCGGCGCCCCGGTCCGGTCCCCCGGTTGGGTACTTTCGTGCTCGCTCCGCCATCTCGGGCGGCAGAACGGCGAGTTGGAGGAAGCGATGGCCGAAGGGCAGCTTGGCGACGCCGGCGGGAAGGCCGGGGTCGACCTCCGGGCGTTCGACGTCGACCCGGTCCTGGGGTTCCTCCCCGGCGCCGCGCCGCTGACCTCGCTGCCGGCCCCGTTCGACGCCTGGGACGAAACAGCAGCCGCGCTGCCCAAACACCTGGTGTCGGGCCGGGCTCGTACGCTGCTCGCCGACCTGCCCCGGCTGGACGTCGCCGATCTGCCGGACGGACCCCAACTCGAACGCGCCATGCTCCTGTTGAGCCACTTCGGGCATGCCTGGATCAACGACAGCGGTACCCCTGCCGCCTTCTGCCCGGCCCCGATCGCCGTCCCCTGGCACGCCGTCGCCGAACGCCTGGGCCGACCGCCGGTCCTCTCGTACGCGACCCAGCAGCTCCACAACTGGGCCAGGCTCGATCCGGACGGCCCGGTCGAGCTCGGCAACATCCGCCGGCTCCAGGACTTCCTGGGCGGGATGGACGACGACTGGTTCGTCCTCGTCCACGTGGCGATCGAGGCGGCGGCCGGCCCGGGGATCAACGCGGCGGTGGCGGCGCAGGACGCGGCGTCGGCCGGTGACGCCGAGCTCCTCGCCGACCGACTGCACGCGGTCGCCGCGGCGTTGCAGGCCATGCACGCCGTCCTGGCCCGGATGCCGGAGCGCTGTGATCCGTACATCTACTACCACCGGGTGCGCCGCTTCCTGTTCGGCTGGAAGGACAACCCCGCCCTCCCGGACGGGCTGGTGTACCAGGGCGTGGCCGCCTTCGCGGGACGGCCGCAGCGGTTCAGCGGCGAGACCGGTGCGCAGAGTTCGGTCGTCCCGTTCCTGGACGCCGTGCTGGGGATCGCCGACGAGGACGATCCCCTGCGGAACCACCTGCACGGGATGCGGGACTACATGCCGCCCCGGCATCGCGAGTTCATCGCCTCGGTGGGCGGCCGCCTCGACCTGCGCGGGTTCCTGACCGCCGGCCGCCCGGCCGCCCCGCTGGCGGCGTACAACGCCTGCATCGAGGCGATGGCGGAGTTCCGGGCGCTGCACCTGCGGTTCGCGGCCGAGTACGTGCAACGCCAGGCCAGGCGGGAGGAGGCCGACTCGGCGGACACCGGGACGGGCGGCACACCGTTCATGCGCTACCTGGGCCGGCACCTCGACTCGGTACGCCGGCACGCGATCGACTGAGGGCGGGCTCCCTACCCTTCCCGTCGGTCACCCAGGGTCGCGCCGATGCTGGCCAGCACCACGCTGCACAGGCCCGCCAGTTGCACCGGCTCCAGGCTCTGCCCCAGCACCAGGAAGCCGATCAGCACCGCCACGCCCGGCTCCAGGCTGGTGAGCACTCCGAAGACGCGGCTGGAGAGCCGCCGCAGCGCCGTCATCTCCAGCATGTAGGTGGCGACCGGGAACAGCAGGGCGACGCCGACGCCCTGGGCCAGCAGCCAGACCGTCCGGTCGGAGTCGACCAGCCCGTGCCAGGCCGCCGCACCGCCGACCGGCAGGACCGCGACGGCGGCGACGCTGATCGAGACCGCGAGCCCCTGGAAGCCGTCGAAGACCTCCCCGACCCTTCGGGTGAAGACGATGTAGACCGCCCAGCACAGGGCGGCCGCCGCCGCGAGGGCGAGACCCGTACGGTCCAGGCCGGTACCGCCGTTCAAGCCCTCGTCCGCGAGGCAGAGCAGTACCACGCCGAGGCCGGCCAGTGCGGCCCAGCCCGCGTGGGAGAGTCGCCGGGAGGAGGCGAGGGCCACGCCCAGCGGTCCCAGGAACTCGATGGTGGAGGTGACGCCCATCGGAATGCGCTGGATGGACGCCGCGAAGAGCAGGGTCATCCCGCCCGAGGCGAGGCCGAGCAGCGCCACCGTGGCCAGTTGCCGGGGCGTCCGCCCGGCCAGTTTCGGCCGGGCGGCCACCAGGAGCACCGCGGCGGCGACGAGGAGCCGGAGCGACGTCGCGCCCGCGACCCCGAGCGGCTCGAACAGCGAGGTGGACCAGGCGACTCCGAGCTGGACCGTGAACATCGCGGCCACCGCGAGCACGGGCGCCGGGATCCGGCCGGTGGCCTCGTGCGCGGCGGCCGGTTCGCCCGCGGCTTCCCCGACCGGGCCGGCGGGCCCCTCCATCAACTCCCGGGCTCCGCTGCTGTGTCCACTGGTGTCCGGCATTGCGCCTCCGTCGTAATGTTGACCGTACGCGATCAGATCATAGGGGCGGAGGCCACTCGGTCGAGTCCCGGCCTCCGCGGTCGCGGCTCCCGAAGGATCCTCAGCCCCAGGCGAGATCGTCCGCAGCCGCGGCCCGAGGGGCCACGGTGGCGTGTGCGGGAGCGACGGAGACACCTGCGAGGGCGGCGGCCCCGACTGCGGCGAGCAGCACGGCGGCGGCCGCGAGGGCCCGCGGGCGGGGCGCGGTGCGGTTGTCGGCGGAGTCCTGGTGCTTGGGCATTTCTCGTCCTTAGTTGTGCGTCGCACGGGATCCCGAACGCGTCCCGTGCCGCCCTCTCGGGGCCGATGACCAGAATGTCTGGTGGCCTGACGGGCCGTACAGGGCCGCCGGATGTCCCTGAGGGGTCATGGCAGCAGACGGCCAGTGGATCCCGCCACTCCACATGTCGAGACAGGAGAATCTCCACACCGGCGAAACACCTGCCAGCGCCGCCGCCGCGGAACACCGCATGAGCAACGGATCGTCGAGGGCACGGACACCCAAATCCGCCTGATCGCCCGCATGGCTTTCGACCCCCGGGACTCCACCGCCCTCATCGCCCTCGCCATGCTCACCCTCGGCAACCACCGACCCCACCTGCCGGACCGTCACACCGCACGACCCCGCTTTCGGAAGTGACAGGAGCACCACAAACAGCCGGTTTGTGTCCGATATCGCATAGCCGTTCGACATTCCGTATGGGTATGATCACGCAAGGGTAGGGGGCCTACGAAGCAGGGGAGGGCATGCCTATGGCTGGTGCTGCCGCACACGAACTTCTCCGGGTGCTGTCGGCCACGACCGGGTCGGCCTTGGAGCAATTGCAGGAGCGACCGCACTCACCCGAACTGGCGCTGGCACGGCTGCTGGAGCACGAGGAGCAGGCCGTCCGCGATCGGATCGACCAACTGCACCGGACCCAGCAGACGCTTGCCGCGCTGAGTGCCGACCTGATGAACCTCAGGTCGGGCCCGGAGAGCAGTGCCACGTTCGCCGTTCTGGAGGGCGACCAGGTGGTCTCCGCGCTGGAGAGCGCGGCGGCGCTGGCCCGCCGGGAGATCCTCAGCATGCACCCGGGCGCTCCCCTGCCTCCGGAAATGCTCGCGGACAGCATGGTGCGCAACCTACAGGCCCTCGACCGGGGCGTGCAGATGCGGTCGATCCACCTCTCCGCCATGCTCAAGGTGCCCTATGCGCGGGCCCATCTGAAGGCCCTTCGGGAGATCGGCGTCAAGGTCAGGGTCGCCTCGGTCCTGCCCTACCGTCTGATCGTGGTCGACCGGACGCTCGGCTACGCCTCCACGCGTCCGCGCGAGGACGGCCGGCTGGCAGCGCTGGAGTTCCGCGGCGCCGACGCTGTCGCTCTGCTCGTCCAGACCTTCGAGTACTGCTGGGTGCACGGCGCCGCGGCCTCCCCGGGGGAGGAGTTCGACGAGCAGGAGCAGGCGGACTCCCCGCTGGAGGTGCGTGAGCGGGCGCTGCTCCAGATGCTGGCGCAGGGGATGAAGGACGAAGCGATCGCGCGCTCCCTCGGCGTCTCGTCGCGGACCCTGCGGCGGCTGATCGCCGATCTGATGCAGAAGTTGGACGTCGCCAGCCGATTTCAGGCCGGCGCACGGGCCGAGGCGCTCGGCTGGCTCGGTCACGACACGGACCGCTGAGGGGCGGGCGACGGCTGCGGAGCCGGTCCTCGACCGGTCCGGACCACGCCGAGCGCCAACAACGCGGCCGCCACGCAGATGCCGGTCAGCGTCCACCACAGCGCTCCGGTCCCGCCCATCGGCAGCCCGGTCGCCAGCAACGGGGCCGCGGCCGTCGCCACACCGATCAGCACCTGGTTGAACGCCAGGTAGCTGCCGCGCTGCGCCGCCGGCGGCCAGGACGTCAGCAACTCCAGGGCCGCCTGCGAGACCACCATCTCCCCCATGGTGTAGACCGTCATCGCCGCGACCAGCAGGGCGGTGCGCAGCCCGGCGGGCGCGGCGGGGAGCAGCAGGGCGGTGAGGAACAGCGTGCCGTGCGACAGCCCCCCGAGGGCCAGCGCGGCGGTGGGCCGGAACCGTTCCAGGTATCTGCTGAGCGGGAGTTGGAGGAGCGTCAGCAGGCAGGTGTTGACGGCGAACAGCAGGCCGACCGACCACCCCGGCAGGGACAGGTCGCGCAGCGCGTAGACCGGCAACGCACTCTCGGTGGCCAGCGCGACGGTGACCAGCAGTGCCCGCACGGCGGAGATGCGCACGAACCCGGCATCGCGGTACGGACGTGCGGACCGGCGGCCGGCGTCGGGCGCGGTGGGGCGGCCCGCGGTCGCCGCCGGCAGCACCACGTACAGCGCGGCGGCGACCACGAAACTCGCCGCGTTCGCCAGGCCGACCAGGGCGAAGCCGGTTCCGGGCCCGACCACCAGACCGGCTCCCAGCGCGCCCGCCCCCATCCCCGCGTTGAACACCACCCGGGAGAGCGCCAGCCAGCGGCCGCGTTCCGCCTCCGGGGACAACGCCACCGCCAGCAGGGGCGAAGCCGTCTGTTCGGCCCGATTGCCCAGGGCGAGCACCGCACTGAGGAGCACGAACGGCAGCAGCCCGGGCAGCGCGACGAAACCGACGAAGCAGCCTGCCCGCAGCAGCGCGGCGACCACGAGCACGGGTCGGGGGCCGAACCGGTCGGCGATTCGGCCGACGGCGGACAACGCGGGCAGCACGGCGAGCGCGGTGCAGGTGAGGACCGCGCCGATGGTCCGCAGCGACAGCCCGGTACGGTCCTCGAAGAACAGCAGCGCGAACGCGTAGAAGAAGCCGGTCCCCACCGCGTTGACCAGTCCGGCGGCGGCGAACCGGCGGACACCCGGCCCGCCCGGCAGCAGGCGGGCAGGCCGTACGGTGGTCACGGCGCCGCCTCGACGTCCACGGAGAGCTGGCCCATGGCCGCGTCGGCGCGCCGTACGGCCTCGCCGGCGGTGTCGCCGACGGCGACCAGACTGCCGCAGACGTCGACGTTGTCCTGGGCGCGGCGGACGGCATCGCCCGGCCGCACGTACAGGTCGAGCGCGACCAGACCCGGCACCCGGCGGGCGAGGTCCTCCCCGCGGACGGCGCGCACCGTGCCGCCGTCGGCCGCGGTCAGGCAGCGGGACGCGGCACCGCGCCGGTGACGCACCGCCAGATCGGGCCGCCCGCCGGTGTGCAGCTCGACCAGCTCGCGCTGGAGGTGCACACCGGTGCTCTCCCGGATCAGCCGGGTGATCCGGGCACCGGGCATCCGGGCATTCACCTCGACCAGCCGCGGCCCGTCCGCCGTCAGCTTGACCTCGACGTGGGCGGCGCCGAAGTCGTGGCCGAGGGCGTCCAACGCGGCCAGCGCGGTGGCCGTGCACGCGCCCCGGACGCCTTCGGGCAGCACGGAGGGGAAGGCCTGCCCGACCTCGACGAAGTGCGGGTGCGGACCGAGCACCTTGTCCGTCACCCCGAGCACGGTCCGCCCGCCGTCCACGGTGACGGTCTCGACGCTCACCTCGAAGCCGACCAGGTACTCCTCGACCAGCGCGCCCGGGGTGCGCGGCCCGCCCCGGTAGTCGGTCGGCACGGAGGCGATCGCACGGTAGTGCTCGGCCAGTTGTCCGGGGGTCCGGCACAGCCGGACCCCGATGCTTCCGGCGTCGGTCATCGGCTTGACCACGCACGGGTAGCCGACGCGGTCCCCGGCGGCCAGCGCCTGCGCCTCGGAGCGGGCCCACTGCCAGGCCGGTCCCGGCACCCCGGCCCGGTCGCAGGCCTCACGGGTGCGCAGCTTGTTCCGGGCCCGGTGGGCGGCCTCGGGAGCGAGCCCGGGCAGGCCGAGCAGACGCGCGGCCTCGGCGGTGGTCGGCACGCTGTAGTCGTTGGTCGAGAAGACCCCGCGCAGTCGGCCCGCCCGGTGGTGGGCGGCCAGCGCGTCCGCCACGGCCGCACCGCTGCGGGTGTCCGCCTCGATCACCTCGTCGACGCAGGCGGCGAAGGCCGCCCTGTCGGCGGCGTTCGTCGTGTAGCGGCCGACGCCGTCGGTCACGAACGCGGTGCGCAGGCCCAGCTGCCGCGCGGCTTCCAGCGGCGTACGGCCGACGGATCCGAGCCAGGTCTCCACGACCGCGAACACTCCGCCCTCGGTGTCGTGCGACAACGTCCGTTCTCCCCTTCCGGTCAGTTCGTCCGGATCCTCAGCAGGTGGCAGCGCTGATCGGCGATCGTGCAGCCGCGCGAAGCCTTGGTGGTGTCGCTGCCGAATCCGTAGTGGATGCTGGTCACCCCTGCGGCGGCCGCCTCCTCGATGAGCCGGTAGTAGCCGACCTCGAAGTACAGCGCCGTCCCGGTGCGCCGCTGGAACTCGTAGTCGAAGCCGCCCTGCCGGGCGTACCAGTGCTCGTGGTGGCGCAGGATCAGGCTGAAGCCGCGGATCTCGCCCTCGGCCCGGGCCAGGATGGCGAAGGCGTCGTCGCCGAACTGCTCGGCCGTCTCCCCGATCAGGCTCAGTGAGCGGGCCGCTGACCAGGGGATGCCGTACTTGGCGATCAGCTCGGCCTCCAGCGCGGCCAGGCGCGGCAGCTCCGCCTCGCGCAGCGGCTCGGCCGCGACGGTGACGCCCGCGGCGCTGATCCTCCTGCGCTCGGCCTTGATCGACCTCCGCCGCCCGGAGAAGCCGGCCAGGTAGCCCTCGAAGCCCGTCGGCGGCACCGCCAGGGTGGCGTAGCGGCCCGAGGTGAAGGAGGTGCAGCCGCGGCGCGCCAGGAGTTCGGCGAGCGGCCGGTCGCGGTCGCCGACGAAGAGGAAGGCCAGGCTGGCCGCGCCGATGCCCCGCGCCAGCGCTTCGGCGGCGTCGACCAGGACGGCCAGGTCCTCCGGCCGGCTGTGCGGGCCGTGCAGCACCCGGGTGTTGCCCAGATGCCGTCCTCCCGCGAGCAGGGCGGGCAGGAGCGCCTCCGGATCCTGGATCTCCGCCAGACGGTCTGCCGCGTCCGGGAAGCCCGCCTTGGCGCTGCGGCGCAGTACGGCGTCCGGTCGGCCCAGCAGCCAGGGTGCGTCCCGGGTGGCGAGCGCGGTGGCCAGTCCGGCGACGAGTGCGCCGTCCCGCTCCACCCAGAGGTAGCGCATCGGCACACCGGCGGTGCGCTCCGCCACATCGAGCCAGCGGGTGGAGAGGAAGAGGTCGTCCGGACCTATCAGCCGGTCCCAGTCGGCCCTGGGCAACCCGGCGGCGCTCGCCACCGAGCGGACGCCCGGTGGCAGCGCGACGGAGTTCAGTGGAGTCGGCATCCCGGGCTCAGGTCGTGTAGTCCGCGTTGATCTTCACGTAGCCCTCGGTGAGATCGCAGCCGTACACCGTGAACGCACCGTCGGCGATGCCCAGGTCCACCCGGATGACCACCTCGTCGCCGCCCAGGTACTGGCGGGCCTGCTCCAGCAGGGCGTCGCTCGGCTCGTCGGGGTACATCGCGAGATCGCCGAACCCGATGCGGACGGCTGCGGGCTCGATGTCGGTGTCGTCCTCGAGCTTGCCGATGGCCATGGCGATGCGGCCCCAGTTCGGGTCGCAGCCGTGGACGGCCGTCTTGACCAGCGGGGAGTTGACCACGGTCTTGCCCGCGCGCTTGGCCTGGGCCGCGTCCCGGGCGCCGGTGACCTGGACCTCGATCAGTTTCGATGCGCCTTCGCCGTCCGAGGCGATGTCCCGCACGAGGTGCAGCGCGCACTCGTACAGCGACTGCTCGAAGGCGGCCGGGTCGACTTCGCCGGCGAGTCCGTTGGCGAAGATCGCGGCGGTGTCGCTGGTGGAGGTGTCGGTGTCGATGCTCAGCGCGTTGAACGTCTTGTCCATCACGCGGCGGAAGAGGGCGTCGAGCTCGGCGGCGGGGATGTCCGCGTCGGTGAAGAAGAACGTCAGCAGCGTCGCCATGTTGGGCTCGATCATGCCCACGCCCTTGGCGATACCGACGAGCACGGCGTCACCGCAGCGGACGTGGACGTGCTTGGCGCGGGTGTCCGTCGTCATGATCGCCCTGGCCGCCGCCCCGAAGTCGGCCTCCGGGAACGGCCAGGTCATGGCGTCGAGCCCGGCACGGATGCTCTCCATGGGGTACGGACGCCCGATCACGCCCGTGGAGCCGATGACGAGTTCGTCCGGGGAGATGCCGGCGATCTCGGCGACCCGGCGGCGCACTTCGGCGGCGTTCTCCGCCCCGACCCGCCCGGTGGCGACGTTGGCGTTGCGGGACAGCACGACCATGCCGCGGCTGCGGTGGAGCGCGGCCGCCTCGCGGCTGAGCACGACGCTGGGGCCGGCGAACCGCGACTGGGTGAAGACCGCCGCCGATCGGCACGGAACCTCGGAGACGACCGCCGCGAAGTCGTCCCCGACGTCCTTGAGGCCCATGTTCGTCGTGATGGCCCGGAAGCCGCGCGGTACCAGAGGCTGCATGGCCGATCAATCCTCTCTGAGCGGCCCCGGGTCCCGT
Organism: Kitasatospora sp. NPDC001660; assembly: GCF_053596725.1. Taxonomy (NCBI): domain Bacteria; kingdom Bacillati; phylum Actinomycetota; class Actinomycetes; order Kitasatosporales; family Streptomycetaceae; genus Kitasatospora; species Kitasatospora sp. NPDC001660. The sequence continues at coordinate 154,889 of NZ_JBSFGU010000012.1, forward strand.
CCCGCCGGGAGACCCGGGACCGGATAGCCGCGAATATGTGTGCAAGGACGTGAATACATCAGTCATCCACGCGCGGTCAAGGTTTGACCACAACTGGATGCTCCACACGTGCAGGAGCAGTGGCTTGACGCCTCGAAAGCTGTTGCCACACGCCATCACCATGTATGAATATGCAGGGAGCTGGGTTTCCGTGCCTGATCATCGTTCACGTCACCAACCCTTGGGGGGTCCTGATGCCGACGGTTGCCGCCGCTGAGGCGACCATGCAATGCGAGGTCCTACCGGGCAGGGTCGCCCTCGTGGAGTTCTCACAGGCCCACGAGCAGAACCCGTTCAGCAGGGCCCGGATGCGGGAACTGGCCACGCTCGTACGCTCCTTGGAGCGCGACGACCAGGTAGCGTGCATCGTCCTGTACGGCGGTGAGGGCCGCTCCTTCGGAGCCGGCGGGGACTTCCACGAGGTCTCGGAGTTCACCGGCGGCGACGAGGTCGACGCCTGGATCGACGACATCACCGACCTGTACAGCGCCCTGGCCGGCATATCCAAGCCGGTCCTCGCGGCCATCGACGGCTACGCGATCGGGGTCGGCCTGCAGATCGCGCTCTGCTGCGACCTGCGGATCGGCAGCCGACGCACCCGGCTCGTCATGCCGGAGTTCCGGGTCGGCATCGCCTGCAACTTCGGCGGCTACATGCTGGAGACCGTCGTCGGCCGCAGTGTCATGCAGGAGATGCTCTACACCTGCGACGAGTGGCCCGCCGACCGCGCGCTGGCGGACCGGCTCCTGCACGAGGTCACCACTGCCGAGGACCTGCTGGAGCGCGCCCTCGCACACGGCCGACGCATCGCGTCCTACACCGACGCCGCCGTGCAGTCGACCCGAGCCCGCGTCAACGGCCCCTACGTCGAAGGGCTGCGCCGGGTACGGGACGAAGGCAAGAAGGCCCATCGCACCGCCTTCTCCGCCGGAGAGGCACAGCAGCGCATGCGTCGCATCATCGGGAAGGCCTGAACATGGTCACCACTCCTTCCAGCAAGTGGTGCGTCGTCAGCAACGTTCCGCTGCCGGACCTGACGCCTCTCGCGCCGGGGCACCACCTCGGCGAGTTGCACGTGCACTACCGGGGCCCTGAGCGGGTCGGGCTCGACGCTCCGTTCGAGTTGGACGTCCGCACGCTGACCACCCGTCCAGGCGGTACCGGGCCCGGGTCCTCCCTGCGCGTCACACCGGATGCCGTCACCGTACGCATCTCGCCCCTCAACGAGGATCCGGTCTACTACGCGGTCAACCGCCTGCGTGGCCGCTTCGCCTATTTCACCGATCTCCTGCTCGCTCCCCTGGTCCTGCCCGCGCTCGGACTGGGCGTCGAGATCACGGACGGCCCGTCGGCGCACGAGCGTGCCACCCTTCTGAAGGGTGTCGACCGACTGCCGCACGGCATCGTCGTGGAAACCCGCTCGACCGGGCACAACTGGACCACGACCACGGCCGATGAGGCCGACCCGCTGGCCGCACACCGGGCGCCGCACCGGGACGAGCCCCTGGCGGCCGGCGAGGCCCAGCTCGATTCACTCGCCGCGGAGATCGGCCGCATCGCCGCCGGGACGCCCGAGGGCGGCCGTTACGCGACCCTGCTGTCCGGGGGCATCGACTCGGGGACGGTCACGTACCTCGCGGCCACCGGAGGACTGCCGGTCACCCCGTACAGTGTCGGGACCCCGTGGGGCGACGAGTTCGCCGATGCCGCCGAGTTGTGCGAGGTCCTGGGCCTGGAACTGGTGCCCGTCCACCTCGACGAGGACCAGATCATCGGCTCCGTCCCGGAGGCGGTGCGTTGGCTGGGAGTCGCGGACCCGGAGGTGGTCGAGGTCGCGCTGACAGCCACCACGGTGCAGCGCGTGCGGGCTCTTCCCACCGACCGGGTGCTGCTCACCGGCTACGGCAGCGATCTGATGAACGCCGGGCTGTACAGCCCGTTCGACCACCCGGACGACCTCATCGACCAGGTCCTGTCCGCGGTGGACCGCACCCGGCGCAGCAACGAGTTGTCCAACCGCATGCCGCTCGCGTACGGCACGACCACCCACCACCCGTTCTGGTCCTGGCCGGTCATGCAGGTCGCCCTGGAGACCGCGCCGCAGTGCAAGGTCCGGGAGGGGCGGGAGAAGTACCACCTGCGCACCGCCATGAGCTCCCGGGTGCCCGAGTCGGTCGCCTGGCGCAAGAAGATCGCGGTCCACCACGGTGGCGGACTCCAGCAGGGCGTCATGCGTCGCCTCCGGAAGGAGACCGGTCACGAGGACCGGGAGAAGCTCTACCGCGCCTGCTTCGCCGAACTCGTCGACCAGGCCGCCGCAGGACAGTTGGAACCGGTGGATCCCTGGTCACTGCTCGAACGGGCCGTGCGCCGAGTGCGTACGCACTGACCCACCCCCTGTTCCGGCAGGGCGGGCATGACGAGGCACGACGGGGGACTGGCCAAGCATGTGTACCGTGTTTTTCCGCTCCCGCGCCCACGAGGAGGGTTCTCTCCTTCTCGGCGCGGTGCGCGACGAATTCCTGGACCGGCTCTGGAAGCCGCCGGACCGCCACTGGAGTGGGCCACACCACCCGTTCGAGGGCGGCCTCGACCTCACATCCGGCGGCACCTGGCTCGCCGTCGACCGGTCGCAGTCGGCCGTAGCCGTCCTGGTCAACGGCGTGGAGGTCAACGGTGCGGAGGTCATCGGCGCGGGAGCCGCTCCCCTGCCGTCGCCCGGCCGGCGCAGCCGCGGCGCCTGCCCACTTCGGGCCCTGGCCGGTGAATTCCCCCTGGAGAGAGCCGAGTTGCTCGGCATGGGCGGGTTCCACCTCCTGCTCGGGCGCCCTGTGGGTGTCGAGCTGTGGAGTTGGGACGGGGTGGAACTGCGGCATCGGCACGTTCCGCCCGGCGACCACGTGCTGACCTTCTACGGCCTCGACGACATCGACCACGAACGTGCCGCAGGTGTCCTGCGGGCCCTGAACGCCACGGCGGACGCCGAGCCGCAGCCCGGCGAGCCTCCGGAGACGGCGTGGGCGCCGTGGCTGGACCTGTTCGGTGACGGGGAGCCCTCGGACCGCGACTCGCGCAGCCCTCTCGTCAGCCGGCTGCTCGACGGCCGCGCCTACGGCTCCACCTCCGCCTCCCTGGTCGCACTCACCCCGGCACACGTCCGCTACGACTTCACCGCCGACCCCTGGGACCGGCTGCGGTGGTACGAGGTCTGATCCCCGCGCTCGCTCGTGACCGCTACAGCCCCGTTGTGACCGCAACAGCCCCGCGTGTCCCGGCTCGTCTCAACACCGAAGGTGCCCCGTGCTCACAGAGTCCTCCCAACCCCGGACGTCTTCTCCACCCCGGCCCGTGGCCGAGGTTGCCGCCTGGATCGGCCGCAACCAGTACACCGGTTCCCGACCCAGGCCGCTGACCGGATGCGACGGCCGGACGGTCGCGCAGGTCGCCCAGCCCAACCGGCTGCTCCAGCACAAGGCCGTGACCCTGGCCCGCAACGCCGCCGGCGGACTCCGCGGAATCGACGACGCCACCTGGTTCGGCTACTTCCACCGGGCCGCCGACGTGGTGGAACGAGAGCTGGCCGCCGGCCGGGTGACTCCGGTGGCCCGGGCGATCTCGCAGACCACGGGCCTTCCACAGCTCAGGGTCGAACGCGGTATCGCCGCCGTGGCCAACCACATGCGCCGCATCGAGGACATCATGGCGGTCCAGGCCCCGCAGGGCGACCTGACCGCCTACCGCACGGGCCGGGTCGACGCTCCGTGGGCGTGGCTGCCCGCGGGACGCACCTGCATGGTGCGGGTCCCGGGCAACTTCCCGACGATCCAGATCGAGTGGCTCCAAACGCTCGCGGCCCGGCGGCCGACCCTGATCAACACCTCCGAACGCGACCCGTTCACCGCCGGCGTCTTCGTCTCCGCCCTGTACGAAGCCGGGCTGCCCGACGGAGCCGTCTCGATGTGCCACGGCGACGTCCCCACGTGGGTGCGCCTCGCCGATCAGATCGTGTGGCCCGGCGAGCACGCGCCCTCGCTGGAGCCCTCACGGGTGAAGACCTACCACTTCGGGCGGAGCAAAGCCGTCCTGCTCGACGACCGCCCCGACCCGCGGACCTGGGACCGTCTGGCGCGGCTCGCCTTCCAGGGATCCGGTCGGCTGTGCACCAACGTCAGCGCGCTCGCGGTCACCGGAGATGCCGAGTCCGCCGCCGAACAGCTGGCCAAGGCGTTCAACGCCTACCCCGTCCTGCCACTCGACGCCCGGGCGGCACGGGTGCCCGCGTTCCCCGACCGGGACCTCCTGCAGGCGCTGGTGCGCCAGATCGAGCGCGAGGTCGCGGGCGGAGCCGTGGACGTCACCGCCCGTGACTCCGGTGTTCCGCTCCTGGTCGAGATCGGTGGCAGCGCCTTCCTGCGCCCCACCGTGCTGCTGACGGACGCGGATTCCCCGCTGTTCCGGACCGAACTGCCCTTCCCCTTCACCGCCGTGGCGCGGGTCGACCGGGAGCGCCTGGACGAGGCGTGCGCGCATTCGCTGATCGTGTCGGTCATCGGCGATCACCCCGAGGCCGTGGACGTGCTCGCCCAGGAACCCACGATCACCAAGGTCTTCGCCGGCGAAGAGTTCGACCGGGGATACGACCCGGTCGACCCCCAAGAGGGCTACCTCTCCGACTTCCTGTTCCAGAAGAAGGCACTCCTTCCGCGGAGGGCCGTATGACGTCCAAGGATGCATCCATGTCGTTCTCCGAATTCTCCTCCCCCCTCCGCCCCGTCAGTGACGAGCACGTCCGCCGCGTGATCCGCCGGCACCTCCACCCGGAGACGGGGTCGCCGTTCTGGCTGGAGCGTGACCGTGTGCTGGGGGCGAACGCCTACGAGAAGGTCACCGGGCTCGCCGACGCGGTGGCACTCGTCGGCCTGCGGGACGCCGCCGACCAGCAGCGCTACGAGGAGGCGGTTCGTCGTCGCCCCGTGGAGGACTTCATCCCGCGCGACGTCCTCGCCCAGGAGAAGTTCCTCTGGGCCGCGCAGACGGGTGGCACCACGGGCACGCCCAAGCACGGCACCTGGGGGTCGACCTACTGGCGGGACGTCCTCGACTGGTCCGACTACTTCCTCGACCTGCACGGTGTGGGGCGCGACCAGAACTGGCTCTTCCTCGGCCCCATGGGCCCGCACACCACGGGCCGCCTCGTGGTCTCGTACGCCGAGCGCCGAGGCGGCCGCTGCTTCTCGATCGACCTCGACCCCCGGATCGTCAAGGTCTTCGGCGAGGAGGGGATGACCGCCGCCGCCGACCGGTACGTCCGGCACATCTGGGACCAGACCGAAGCGATCATCCGCTCGCAGGACATCGGCGTCATGTTCTGCACGTCACGCCTGCTGGAGATGCTTCCCGAACACCTGGATCCGGCGCTGTTCTCGTCCGTCAAGGCGATCGTCCACGCGGGCACCACCCTGGAACCGGAGACCCACCGCGTCCTGAGGGAGGACCTCTTCCCCGACGTTCCCGTCGTCGGCCTGTACGGCACCTCGACCACGAGCGTCAGCTGGCAGAAGCCGTTCGAGCCCGAGGACGACTACCGGGTCGTCTACGTGCCCAGTTCGCCGCACGTCCTCCTGGACGTGGTGGACGAGGAGGGCGCCGACGTCGAATTCGGCGAGGAGGGATGGGTGCGGGTGTGGCGGTTCACCGACGACCAGCTGATCCCCGGCTTCCGGGAGCGTGACCGGGCCCGTCGCGTCCGTCCGTACGGTTCGGCCGCCGAGGCGCACCCGTGGGCCTGGATCGGTGACCCCTTCAGCCCCGAGTTCACCGAGCTGGGACGGGTCGAAGGCGTGTACTGAGCAGCCGCAGCAAGCATCGACAGCCCCATCACGGCGGTCCGCGACAGCGGCCCCGCTCCGGAGGAAGAAGGAAGCCGTGCGAATACTGCTGGTGTGGCCACGCAACGAGCGGGCCGTTCTCAGCGACGAGCTGAGCTGTTGCGAGCCGTTGCCGCTGGAGTACCTGGCGGGCGCGCTGCGTGGCCACCACGACGTCACCATTCACGATCTGCGCCTCGACGCCCCGCTAGCGGAGTACGCCGCGACCAACGAGCCACCGGATCTCGTCGGAGTCGCCGTCCCGTACACCACCAACGTGCCGGTCAGCCGGCAGGTGACCCATGAAGTGAAGCGGCTGTGGCCCGACGTGCCCGTCGTACTCGGCGGACACCACGTGACCGTGTCCAGCGAATGGATGGACGGCTTCGCCGCCGACTACGTCGTGGCCGGCGAGGGCGCCGACCCGCTGCTCACCCTGATCGGCCACCTGGAACGCGGCACCCGCGTCGAGCCCGTGACCGGGCTCGCGCCGTACGACACGAGGACCGCGCTGCGCCGTACGGTCAAACCGGAACCGGCCACGCTGAACTCCCTGCCCCGCCCCGACCGGTCCCTGCTGGCCCGGCACCGCGACTCCTACTTCCACTCCATCTACAACCCGGTGGCCCTGGTCCGCTTCAGCGCGGGCTGTCCCTTCCAGTGCCACTTCTGCTCGCTGTGGCGCATCACCGACCGCCGCTACCTGGTCAAGGAAGCCGAGCGCGTGGTGAGCGAGATCGAGGAGATCGAACAGCGGAACCTCTACGTGGTCGACGATGAGGCGTTCATCCAGCCCGCCCGCATGCTCGAACTGGCGGATGCCATCGACCAGGCGAAGCTGGACCGCCGGTACCACATGTACGTGCGTACCGACACCGCCCTGCGCCGCCCGGACGTGATCACCCGCTGGGCGGAGATCGGACTGGACTCCGTGCTCGTGGGGGCGGAATCCATGACCGACGACGAGTTGAGCGGATACCACAAGGGCACCAGCGCGCGTCAGACCCGCGAAGCACTCGACCTCTTCCACGGATTGGGGGTCAAGGTCCGGGCCAACTTCATCGTGAACCCGTCCTGGGACGAGGCCGACTTCGACCGGTTGACCCGCACGGTGGAGGAGCTCGGTGTGGACATGCCGAGCTTCTCGGTCCTGACTCCCCTGCCGGGAACCGACCTGTACGACGAGGTGCGGGACCAACTGATAGACGACGACCCCGAGTTGTTCGACTGCTATCACACGCTCTTCGCCACCCGGCTCGCACCCGAGCGCTTCTACGACCGGCTCTCCCGACTCCTCGTCACCGCGAGCTCCCGCCGCGACGACGAGGCGAGCAGTGACCCGTCGGTCTTCTACTACTCGACGAACGACGCCTTCAGCCGCATGGTCCAGGCCGTCCGCAGCGGCGGCTTCGGTGAACGCGTCGGCAGCAGGTGACCGAAGACACCCAACGGGGCCGGGGCTCTCGGTGCGGCATCCCCACACCGAGAGCCCCGGCCCGCCACGTAACTGAACAGACCGGGTCGGCGCCGTGCTGCTCGAATCGGTCGAACCCGAACCCCGAGCGTGAATCCGGCGTCGGACAACAGCAGTTCACCGGCGAGAGCCGGGCGTCGGGACGGCGCGACCGGCGGGGTCAGAACGTGGTCGTCACGGTGGCGCCGGTGAAGGCGGTGGTGGCGTGGAGGGTGATGTAGTTCCAGCCGGCCGGGGGGTTGGCGATGGTGAGGGTGTGCGGGCCGTCGCCGGTGGCGGAGGCGGTGTTGGCGGTGCTGTCGGCCCAGGTGGTGGGGCTGTAGTAGAGGTCGGTGGTTCCGGTGCCGGGGGTGGTCGTGATGGTGAGGTTCTTGGTTCCGGCGGGGATGTCGATGTAGAGGTAGCTGTTGTCCCGGGCGGCGGCGGTGAGGTTGGACCGGCTGCAGTTCTGAGCCAGGCGGCGGGTGTCGTCAGCGGTGCACTCGGCGGTTGAAGCACCGACCGCGACCGTCTGGTCGGCGGTTGCGGTGGCGCCGGCCTTGTCGGTGACGGTCAGCCGGACGTGGTAGCTGCCCGGCTTGGCGTAGGTCTTGGTCGGATTGGCATCGGTGGAGGTGGTGCCGTCGCCGAAGTCCCACTTGTGAGCGGTGATCGCCGCGGAGTTCTCGGTGGTGTCGGTGAGCGTGACGTTCAGGCCGTTCGCCTTGGCGGTGAAGGCGGCGGTGAGCGGCTTGTCGGGGGCGTTGCACGCGCCGGCGGCGCATTCCTTGAGCCACTTGGCCCAGTCGGCGTCGTAGCTGGTGCCGATGGAGTTGATCAGGCCGAGTGCGGCCTTGTAGTCACCGGATCGGTAGTGGCCGAGCAGGGTGTCGATGTCGGAGCGGTGGTTCTCCATCATGTAGCGCACCGCGAGGTAGCCCCAGGGGTAGATCCGGTCCGTGCCGCTGCTGTAGGTGTTCGCGAAGACGGTACTGAGCGGGTAGCTGCCCTTGGCCGCGTCGGCGACCGCCGCGGTGTCGGTCACGCCGCGGTAGCCGTAGGACTCGTACTCGGCGAAGCCCTCGATCCACCAGATGGTGCCAGGGGTGGCGGTTGCGGCGGCGAAGTCGCCGGCGGTGTTGAAGCGGCCGTCCAGGTAGTGGGTGTACTCGTGGTTGAGGTTCCAGATCTGGAAGCTCGGGCGCAGCCAGTCGGCTTCGTAGGCGACGAACCGGGCCTGGTTGTCGGGCTTGGAGGGGTCGCCTTCCTCGTAGATGCCACCGTTGTTGGTGTCGACGCCGAAGATGACGTTGGCGTAGGTCTGGTAGTCGCTGGTGGAGTGGAAGACGTCCACCTCCATGGCGCTGTTGTGGTCGCCGGGCAGCGGGCCGGGGTCCTTGGCGAGCTTGTGGAAGTAGGCGTTCTCGCCGGTGAGGCTGTCGCAGGTGCCGAGCAGCTGCTCCTTGGTGAGCGCCTGGGTCACGATGTGGATCGTGCCGCACTGGTAGTCGATGGTCAGCACGGCCTTCTTGAGCCGGTTGGCGAGGTCGCAGGTGCCGTAGTCGGAGCAGTTGTTCTGGTCGTTGTCGTTCGCCTGGGCGGCGATGCCGACCCAGAGGGGGGCGGTGGGGCCGGTCATCGAGGACTTGGCCAGCAGGTTCTTGATCATCGGGCGGACGGTGGGGGTCAGGGTGCGGTCCTGGAGGAACCGGGCCAGCTCGGCGCCGGCGTTGGACGCCAGGTAGCTCTGCGGTCCGCCCAGGAGGCCGAGGTTGTTGTTGGCGAAGGTCTCGAGGGTGGCGAGGATGGAAGGGTCGGCTTCGGTGGCGGTGACGAAGTCGGGGTTCTGGTGGCCGCGGAAGAGGACGGTGTAGACGTTGTTGACCGCGGTCAGCATGTTGTACGAGTTGTTGTACGAGCTGTTGTAGCCGGTGAGCAGCTTCTTGAGGACGGGCAGGTAGCGGGCGTTCTGGCCGGCGCTGTCGATCAGGGTGACGGCTTCCGAGAGGACGGCGCCGTTGGCGTCGGTGGCGTCCAGGCTGTGGGCGTTGGCGTAGAAGGAGTCCAGGGCGGACTGGATCGCGGTCTGCAGAGCGCTGCCGTAGGTACCGACGTCGGATTTGTGGTTCCACTGCACGTAGTAGCCGGCCCGGAGGTAGAGCACGAGCTCCAGGACGTGGGTGCTGTTGTCCCCCGGGTAGCTGCGGGAGGCGGCGGCCAAGGCGTCCGCCACCGTGGTCATCTGCGACTCCTGGAAGGCCAGGTGTGCGTCTGAACCGGTGACGTTGAACAGGCCGTTGATGCAGTCCGGGCCGGCGGACTGGATCGCCTGGATCAGGGCGCCGCCGGTGTTCGCGGTGAAGGCGCTGGTGGAGCAGGCGGCGACGCTCGCCTTCGGGCCGCCTGCCTCCGCGGTCGTTGCCTTCGGCCTTGCCGCGGCGGACCTTGTCGGGCTGCCGTAGTCCTGGTGCTGTGCCTCGGTGTTGGACGGCAGAGGTCGACGGTCCCTGGGGCGCACCAGCTTCGCGTCGTCCTGGACGGCCTCGGTGGCCGACTGGGGTGCCGGACCTGGGTGGGGAGCGTCGGTCTTGGCTTCGGGGGACGGGCTGGTGAGCCCCGCGTGAGCGCTGCCCGGCCCGTTGGCGGCGATCCCGACCCCGGCGGTCAGCGCGAGGGCGGCGGCTATCAGGAGCTTGGGCAGCTTGTTGCGGGCGTGTGCGGCTTTCATGGGTTCTCCTGGTGTGGGGGCAGCACCGTGCGGCGCGGCCTCGCGGGGAGGCTGCGCAATCAGGTGATGCGTCGTCACTTTCCCTGACACGGTTGGCCAGTGCCGGTTGTGGGGCGCCGAGTCGATGGCTGGTCCTGGCCGATCGCAGGCTCGGCGATGAGTCGACCGCCAGTCAGTTCGGGGATCGTCCGTGGCGGGACAGGGTGCCGACGACAACGTTCGCCGCTACCGAAGTGCCCACCGGTACAGGGCGGTTGTCGTGCCCGTGCACCACTCGTTTGCCGGTCATGTGCTCTCCTCGTCGGCAGATGGGGGTGGTTTGCTGCCGACGTATGGGAGATCGGGCACGGGACTGGCGGATAACGGAAAGTGTGCGAGATCTTCAGGGCCGCTGGACGCGGGTGCCCGGTCCGAGGCGCTCGACCGCAGGTGGGAAGTGGTCCAGCAAGACGTCAACTTCTCTGCCGTGAAAGCCGAACTCGCGGATGGCATCACTGATTGTGAGGCGGTCCCCCATGTCGAGTGACCGCCACTGCTGCACGGCTTCGGAAGGAACGTCTCCGCTTCCATGACGCACCGTCCAGTAGGTCTCGGTGACGTCCTGCACCAGCGAGGGGCCCAACTGTGCCAGCGGCCCCTCCTGGTGCCATGCGAGCAGATGCCGGTACCGGAGTGGATTGCCGGCGATCGGCCGCGCCGCAACGCCCGGCATCTCCTCGAACGTGGCCTGGCAGAAGCTCACCGCGTGGCCGCTGCGGACGACGCCCAGGACGGGTCGGCCTTCCACCTCGCCGCCGGCGAGTTCCTCATCGCCTTGCGAGGCCCGACGGCAAGGCCGTGCGGGGCTGCCGGTCCATCATGAAAAAGCCCCGGACGGGCGTTTGCCTTTCGCCGCACCCCTCCAACCTGTGCGTGCATGACGTCAGTCGCGGTGGACCAGCAGGGTGCCACCGGCCAGGACGGCGCTGGCCACCAGCGCCCAGGCGGTCTGTCCGTGCAGGACGAGGACGGCTCCGGGGGCGGCGCCGGCGAGCATGGTGACGACGGAGAGGAGCTTCCTGCGCTGGCGGGCGGCGGCGCCCCCGGCGAGGCGGGAGTCGGCGGCGAGACCGGTCAGGGTGAGGGTGAGCACGGTGGTGGTGAGGTCCGGCACTCCGAGGCCGCGCACGGTGCCGTTGCGGATGCCCATCGCCAGGGCGAGCAGGGCGATCACGACGTACTGCGCCGGCCCGTCCGTACTCCGGACGAAGACGACGGCGGCGGCGACGCCGTACAGCGCGGCTTCCAGGGCGAAGACCGTGCCCAGCCGGGCAGGGCGCCGGGGTCCGGGGTCCCGGGTGGCCAGCCGACCGGCCAGGAGTGCACCGAGGAGGAAGGCGGCGAGGGAGGTCAGTGAACCGGTCACGGAGAAGCCGGGTGCTCCGGCGAGGGCGAAGGCGATGACGACGACGTTGCCGGTCATGTTCGCCGTGAAGACGTGGCCGAGACCGAGGTAGCTGACGGCGTCGATGAGGCCGCTGACCAGGGTGAGGCCGAACAGGGCCAGGGCGAGCGGGTGGCGGTCGTGGATCTGCGGTCCGGGCGGTGGGGAGGTGGTGCGGGAATCGGCTGCGGGCTTGGTCACGACGGCTCCTCGGTCCGGCGGGGGGGATTACGGGCGGGGAACTGCGGCGGGGGGGTGATGCGGGTGGGGGTGATACGGCCCGGGGGCACCGCCGCGCTCCGGCGGGGCCCCCGGGCCGAGTCGGCTCCCGCTCAGAAGAAGCAGGGGTCCAGTGGCACCTGCGCCTGTCCGGGAAGCGCGAGACCACGCGCTGTGCGCCAGGCGTGCTGCTCGCCGGAGGCGGCCACGGCCTCCAGCACGCCTTCGGCCTGGCGGACTCCGGCAGCCAGGCTGGGGGCGGGGGTGGCGTGGTAGCCGCCGAAGCGGGTGACCGGGCTCCAGGAGGGCGTCACCGCAGGCAGGTCCGGGGCCAGGCCCTGGTGTTCCGCGGTGGCGTGGACGATCCGCCCGCCGACGACGGTGAGGACGGACTCGATGTGCGGGATGTCAGCCTCGGGCACGGTGAAGTAGTCGGCGCTGAGCAGCGCGAAGTCGGCGTAACTCCCTACCGTCACACGGCCCTTGACCTCCTCCTCGCCGGTGAGGCGGGCACCGCCGAGGGTGTAGAGCTCCAGGGCCTGGGCGCGGCTGAGCCGGTTGTGCTCGGCCGCGAGGCGCCGCCCGGAGACGGCCCGGCCGGAGACCAGCCAGTGCAGGGCGACCCAGGGGTTGTAGGAGGAGACCCGGGTGGCATCGGTGCCCGCGGCGACGGTGAGGCCGCGGTCCAGCATGGCGCGCAGTGGCGGCGCCTCGGCGGCGGCGGGGGCGCCGTAGCGGGAGACGAAGGCCTCGCCCTGGAAGGAGAGGCGGTTTTGCACCGAGACCGCGCCGCCCAGGGCCGCGATCCGGTCGAGGCTGTCCGGGCTGACGGTCTCGGCGTGGTCGAAGAGCCAGCGGCCGCCCTGGGGGAAGAGGCCCTCGGCGGCGAGCTTCTCGAAGACGGCGAGGTCGCGGCGGATGGTCTCGTCGTAGGTGGCGTGCAGCCGAAAGCCCCAGCCGTGCTCCGTCAGCAGGCGGACGGCCTTCTCGAACTCGCTCTCGTAGGAGCCCAGCTGCGGGCGCGGTTCGGTGAAGTTCTCGAAGTCGGCGGCGGCCCAGGTGAGGTTCTCCCCCGCGCCGTTGAGGCGCAGCCAAGCGTCGCCCTCCCCTGGGCGTACGGTGTTGACCCAGCGGGTGAGGTCGTCCAGTTCCTGCCCCGCGGTCTGCGGGAAGAGGTGGTAGGCGATGCGCAGGGTCAGTTCGCCTTGGCGGGCGAGTTCCATGACGGTGCCGTAGTTCTCGGGGAAGCTCTGGAAGCCGCCGGCGGCGTCGATCGCGGAGGTCAGGCCGAAGCGGTTCAGCTCGCGCAGGAAGTGCCGGGTGGAGCCGATGCGGTCGGCCTCGTCCAGAGTCGGCGCCTTGGCCAGGGTGGAGTAGAGCAGCAGCGCGCCGGGGGCGGCGATCAGCAGGCCGGTGGGCTCGCCGTCGTGGCCGCGCACGATCTGGCCGCCCGCCGGGTCGGGGGTGTCCCGGGTGAAGCCGGCGGCGCGCAGCGCGGCCCGGTTGAGCAGCGCCGACTGGTAGAGGTGCAGTACGAAGACGGGGGTGTCGGGCGCCGCTGCGTCGAGCTCCTCCAGGGTGGGCAGGCGCCGCTCGGCGAACTGGTCGGCGGACCAGCCTCCGACCACCCGCACCCACTGGCCGGGCGGGGTGCGCTCGGCCTGGAGCCGGAGCATCGCCAGGGCCTCGCGCAGCGTCGGGACGCCGTCCCAGCGCAGCTCCAGCACGTAGTTGAGACCGCCGCGGATGACGTGCAGGTGCGCGTCGTTGAGTCCGGGAACGGCCCGGCGGCCGAGCGCGTCGACCACCCGGGTGTCGGGGCCGACCAGCGGGACGACGTCCGCGTCGTCGCCGACCGCCTGGATCAGTCCGTCCCGGACGGCCACAGCGGTGGCCTGGGGGCGGCGCGGGTCGTTGGTGTACACCTTGGCATTGCGCACGACGAGGTCGGCGGGCTGGTCGGGGGTGCCGGGACGGATTCCGGCGACGGGCATGGTGGACAAGGGAGGCCCCTTCGTTCGGTGGTGTTCGGCGGTGGGGGTCGAGGGTGTGCGCGGGGTCAGTGGAAGCCGAGTGCGGAGGGAGTCACTGCCGGGCCGCCGGCCGGCCGCGGATTCGCCAGGGCCGCGAGGATCAGCGCCGCGAGCTCTCCCCCGGCCCGTTCGATCCGCACCGGCAGGCTGTCGGTGTGTGTGTCGCCCGTGCCGCCCCAGTCCTCGGAGGCCGCGAAGACCGCGGTCGGTGCGACGAGCGCGCGCTGGTAGGCGAAGAGCGGACGCATCGCGTGTTCCAGGGCCAGGGAGTGGCGCGCGGTGCCGCCCGTCGCCCCGATCAGCACCGGCTTGCCCGCCAGGGCGCCGGGTTCGAGCAGGTCGAAGAACGACTTGAACAGGCCGCTGTAGGAGGCCGAGAAGATCGGGGACACGGCGATCAGCGCGTCCGCCGTGCTCACCTCCTCCAGCGCGCCGCCCAGTGCCTGCGTGGGAAAGCCGGAGAGCAGGTGGTGCGAGACGGGGGTGGCCAGTGGGCGCAACTCGTGCAGGCGCACGCGGGCTTCACGACCGGCACGGGCCAGGTGGCCGGTGGTGGCCTCGGTGAGGCGGTCCGCGAGCAGGCGGGTGGACGAGGGCTGGCTGAGCCCGCCCGAGATCACGGCGAGCGTGATCGGCGAGTTCGGTTCCATGGGGGACTCCGTCCTGGTCAGGAGGCGGCGGGGACGTTGTCCCGGCGCGTGGCGTGGGTGGGGGCGTCGGGAACGGTCGCGGGCCGGCCCTTGGCGAACTCCTCGCGCAGGACGGGCACGACCTCCTCGCCGAGGATGTCGAGCTGCTCCAGCACCGTCTTGAGCGGCAGGCCGGCGTGGTCCATCAGGAACAGCTGGCGCTGGTAGTCACCGACGGCCTCGCGGAAGCCGAGGGTGCGCTCGATGACCTCCTGCGGGCTGCCGACGGTCAGCGGGGTCTGCTCGGTGAACTCCTCCAGCGAGGGCCCGTGCCCGTACACCGGCGCGTTGTCGAAGTACGGGCGGAACTCGCGCACCGCGTCCTGGGAGTTCTTGCGCATGAACACCTGCCCGCCGAGGCCGACGATCGCCTGCTCGGGCGTGCCGTGGCCGTGGTGCGCGAAGCGCCTGCGGTAGAGCTCGACCATCCGCCGGGTGTGTTCCTGGGGCCAGAAGATGTTGTTGTGGAAGAAGCCGTCGCCGTAGTACGCGGCCTGTTCCGCGATCTCGGGGCTGCGGATCGAGCCGTGCCAGACGAACGGCGGCACGCCGTCCAGCGGCCTGGGCGTGGCGGTGAAGGCCTGCAGCGGGGTGCGGAAGCGGCCTTCCCAGTCGACCACGTCCTCGCGCCAAAGCCGGTGCAGCAGCGCGTAGTTCTCCGCCGCGAGCGGGATGCCCTGGCGGATGTCCTGGCCGAACCACGGGTAGACCGGGCCGGTGTTCCCGCGCCCGAGCATCAGGTCGACACGGCCGTCGGCCACGTGCTGCAGCATCGCGTAGTCCTCGGCGATCTTCACCGGGTCGTTGGTGGTGATCAGCGTGGTCGCGGTGGACAGGATGATCCGCTCGGTCTTCGCGGCGATCCAGCCGAGCATGGTCGTCGGCGAGGACGGGACGAACGGCGGGTTGTGGTGCTCGCCCGTGGCGAAGACGTCCAGGCCGACCTCCTCGGCCTTGAGCGCGATGGCCAGGATCGCCTTGATGCGCTCGCGCTCGCTCGGCGCCCGTCCCGTGGTCGGATCGACCGTCACGTCGCCGACGCTGAATATCCCGAACTGCATGGGGTTGCCGCCTTTCCGCTGGCTGATCGCGGCCCGACGGGGCCGCCCGGCGAAACCTAGGCAGCCGACGACGCGCGAAGGACGTCCGCAGCGCATGACCAGTGGCCCCGCAGCGCACTGAAACGCCCGACCGGCTCGCCCCGGCCTGTCGTGCGTTGTCAGGACAGTCCCGGGCACACAGCGAGCAGAACACCCGGGGCGGCCCGCACTAGCGTCGTTGAACGAGGCGCCCCGGCGATCCGGGACGGTCGCCTGATGTCACGCCAATTCACTGCATTCCCAGGGAAAGAGAAGACCAATGGTCGACTTCGCCAACGTCCACGCCGCTCCGAGCCCGGACCTGCTGACCCCCGACAACGCGATGATGCTGTTCGTCGACCACCAGCCGCAGATGTTCTTCGGCACCGGCAGCGGCGACCGCACCGCGATCATCAACGCCACCGTCGGTCTGGCGAAGGCCGCGAAGATCTTCGGCGTGCCGACCGTGCTGTCCACGGTCGCCGCCGAGTCCTTCTCCGGCCCGCTCCTCCCGCAGCTGAGGGCCGTCTTCCCCGACCAGGAGGTCATCGACCGCACCAGCATGAACGCCTGGGAGGACGAGGCCCTGGTCGAGGCGGTCAAGGCGACCGGCCGAAGCAAGATCATCCTCTCCGGCCTGTGGACCGAGGTCTGCCTCGTCCTGCCGGCCCTCTCCGCGCTGGACCAGGGCTACGAGGTCTACGTCGTCGCCGACGCCTCCGGCGGCGTCAGCCCGCTGGCCCACGAGCACGCCCTGCAGCGGATGACCGCCGCCGGCGCCGTGCCCGTCACCTGGATCCAGGTCCTGTTGGAGCTCCAGCGCGACTGGGCCCGCGCCGAGACCTACGTCCCGGTGACCGAGCTGGTCAAGGAGCACGGCGGGGCCTACGGCCTGGGCCTGGTCTACGCCCACTCCATGATCGACCCGCACGCCGCCGGCTGACGGACCGCATCGAACCGACGGAGTCCGACATGAACACCGGCCTTCTCCTGCTGCGCCTGGTCGCCGGCCTGCTGATCGCGGGCCATGGCGTCCAGAAGATCAGCTTCCACCTCGGTGGCGGCGGCCTGGAGGGCGGCAGCGCCGAGTTCCGGGGCGACGGCTTCCGCGGCGGCAGGCTCACCGCGCTGGCCGCCGGCGGCACCCAGATCGGCGCCGGACTGATGCTGGCCGCCGGGCTGCTCACCCCACTGGCCGGCGCGGGCCTCATGGGCGTGATGACGGTCGCCCTGACGGTCAAGTGGTCCCACGGGCTGTGGGTGCAGCACGACGGGTACGAGTTCCCGTTCGTCCTGATCGTCATCGGCGCGGCGCTGACCGCCACCGGCCCCGGCCAGTGGTCGGCCGACGGCGTCCTCGGCCTGGCGCACTGGCCGCTGTGGTGGCTGCCCGCGGCCGTGGTCGCCGGGGTGGGCGGCGGCCTGGCCACCCGGCTCGCCCTGCACCGCTCCTGAGGCGGCTGCGACCGAACGGTCTCGGGCCCCTGGCAGCAGAACCGCCCAGGGGCCCGAGACCGCCGGAACACAGGAACGCCGACGGCAAACTCATTCGATTGTGAACGATCGTCACCCCCCCCGGGGGGGGTGACGAGGAAACGGCTGACAGATGAGTGGATCCGAAGAGTTCGACGTCGTGGTGCTCGGCGCCGGTCCGACCGGGGAGAACCTCGCCGATCGCGCGAGGGCGGGCGGGCTGAGCGTGGCGATCGTGGAGGGGGAGCTCGTCGGAGGCGAGTGCTCGTACTGGGCCTGTATGCCGAGCAAGGCGATGCTCCGCCCGTCGGCCGCCCTGCGGGACGCCCGGCGCCTGCGGGGCGCCCGGGAGGCCGTCACGGGCGCTCCGGACGCCACGGCGGTGCTGCGTCGGCGCGACGGCTTCGCCTCGCACTGGCAGGACCAGGGCCAGGTGGCCTGGCTGGACTCCGCCGGGATCACGCTGGTCCGCGGGAACGGCCGACTGGACGGCCCGCGGCGCGTGCTGGTGGACGGCGCCGACGGAGCCCGCCGCGTCCTGACCGCGCGCCACGCCGTGGCGGTCTGCACCGGCACCCGCGCCGCCCTGCCCGACCTTCCGGGCATCGAGCACACGGGTGCCTGGACGAGCCGGGAGGCGACCAGTTCCGCCGACGTCCCCGCCCGACTGGCCGTCGTCGGCGGCGGCGCCGTCGCCGCGGAGATGGCCACGGCCTGGAGCGCACTGGGCAGCCGGGTGACCCTGCTCGTCCGCGGGTCCGGGCTGCTGCCACGGATGGAACCCTTCGCGGGCGACCTCGTCGCCACCGCCCTTCGGGAGTCCGGTGTCGACGTACGGACCGGGGTGTCGGTGAGCGGCCTGACCCGCGACCGCGAGGTGGTCCTGGACCTCGGGGAACACGGTGAACTGCGTACCGACGAGGTGCTGTTCGCCACCGGGCGAAGGGCCGCCACGGAAGACCTGGGGCTGGAGACCGTCGGCCTGAAGCCCGGCGGGTGGATCGCGGTGGACGACACCGGGCTGGCCGTCGACGTGGACGGCGGCTGGCTCTACGCCGCCGGCGACGTGACCGGCCGCGCGCTGCTGACCCACCAGGGCAAGTACCAGGCACGGGTGTTCGGCACGGCGATCGCCGACCGGGCGGCCGACCGGGAACTGGACGTCGCCCCTTGGGGGCGCAGCGTCGCGACCGCCGACCGGGCCGGCGCGCCCCAGGTGGTCTTCACCGACCCGGAGGCGGCCTCGGTCGGCCTCACCCTCGCCGACGCGTCCGCACGGGGCCTGCGGGTGCGGGCCGTCGACTACGACATCGCCGACGTGGCAGGGGCCTCGCTGCACGCCGACGGATACCGCGGCCGGGCACGGGCCGTCATCGATCTGGACCGGGAAACCGTGGTGGGGGCCACCTTCGTCGGTTCCGGGGTCACGGAGTTGCTGCACTCGGCGACCATCGCCGTCACCGCCGAGGTGCCGCTCAGCCGGCTCTGGCACGCGGTACCCGCCTACCCGACCATCAGCGAGGTCTGGCTGCGCCTGCTGGAGGCCTGGCGCGGCTGAGGAAGAAGTCGCAGCGGAAGCCGCGGAGAAAGCGGGCGGCCGCCCTGTCGGTGGTCGTCCCGAAGACACGAAGTACCGAGAGCAAGGAGCGAAATGATGGTGGCGGCATCGAGAGAAGACGAGCGGGTGCGCGAACCGGACCCGACGGTGGCCGGGATCGAGACGCCCACGGGCACGGATCCGGTGGCCGGTACCGGAGCCGGGCCGGACCTGCACGCGATGACACGGATCACCCTGCGGCCCATCGCCTCGCCGATGCCCCTGGGCTTCTTCACGGTGGCCATCTCCTCCGTCGTGACCAGCAGCCTGCAGCTCGGCGTGATCGACAGTGCGAACCGGCAGGCCGTGGCGCTCACGGTCTTCTCCGCCTTCGCGCTCCAACTACTGGTCAGCATCCTCGCGTTCGGCGCCCGTGACGTCATCGCGGCGACGCTGATGGGCGGATTCGCCGGCGCCTGGCTGGCCAACGGCCTGGTCACCTCGGCGGACGCCCACGGCGGGGCGCAGGTGCTCGGCGTGTTGAACCTGGCGTTCACGGTCTTCGCCGCGCTGATGGCATCGGTGGCCAAGCCGAAGAAGGTGCTGTGGCTGCTCCTGCTGATCGCCGTACCGCGCTACTTCGTCGCCGGCGTCTACGGCCTCTCGGGCGCGGCCTGGCTGGGCCGCACCGCCGGGGCACTCGGCATGCTCCTCGCGGCGGTCGCGATGTACGCCGCCTACGCCCTGATGCTGGAGGAGCTCCGAGGCAGGGAGGCCCTGTGGATCGGACGCAGCGGTCCCGTGCGGGACGCCATGCACGCGGGACTGGCCGATCAGCTGCACCGGCTGGAACGGCATGCGGGTGTGCGCCGGACCCTGTAGTCGGTGGCCCGGCCGACCGCCCGGATCCGACGGCGGGACGCGATTCGGCTGTGCTCGTACCCGAGGACCGGGTACGAGCACAGCCGAATCGCGTTTCGTCCACGGCCTGCGGGGTCCGCACCCCTGGAGTCGGTGGACGGCACGGAAGAGTGCCGGGCCCGCCGACGAACGGACCCGGCACCGAGCGGGCCGGGCCCGCCGACGAACGGTCCCGGCCCGCGCTCACGCCCCGGTCTCGGGGGTGACGACCAGGTGCTCGGCCAGGAACCAGACCTGGGTCTCGCCGGTGCGGATGATCTGGGAGACCAGGAGGTCCTGGGTACCGTCGTCGCCGAGCTCCGCCGTGCGGGTGGCGGCGTCGCGGACGTCGGCGAGGATGGTCTCGTGGGCGTCGAGCAGGCGCGAGAGCATCGAGTGCACGTCCTCCGCGCCGTCCGGCGGGCGCGGCACCCCGGTGATCAGCGCGGCGTGCCGGGGATCGCCCACGGCGACGCCACCGAGCGTCTGCACCCGCTCGGCAAGCGCGTCGACCAACTCCAACTGCTCCTGGGCGTGCTTGTCGAAGAGCAGGTGCAGCTGGTAGGCGGTCGGCCCGCGCATGCCCCAGTGGCACTTCTTGTACAGCGAGTACAGGAACTGGGTGTCCGCGAGGACGCGGTTGAGCCTCTGGCACGAGTACTGCCGGACGTCGTGGGAGAGCGCGATCGGCAACTGAGTGACGCTGCCGAACTCCTGGATCTCCGCGCCGTGTTGGTGGAGGTGCGGCTGGCTGTTCATGGTGCTCCCGGGAATGGCTGGGCTGTTCGGGGATCAGGCTAGGAACGCGCGGGCCCCCGGCCTGTTCCGACGGCGCACCGCCTGCGTTCCTTCCGTGCACCCGCGCGGGAGTCGGGCCCGGGTGAGTCGCCGGGCAACCGGAGCACTCTCGGGCGACACCGGGTGCTCTCCGAGGCAACCAGCCGACGACAGCCGCCCCTAGCGTGAGCCCCATCGCAGCCACCCGCTGACCGAGAGATAGGAAGAACCATGCCGTTCATCACCGTTGGCCAGGAGAACTCCGCCTCCATCGACCTCTACTACGAGGACCACGGCACCGGGCAGCCGGTCGTCCTGATCCACGGATTCCCGCTGAGCGGACACTCCTGGGAGCGGCAGAGCGCCGAGCTGCTGGCCGCCGGCTACCGGGTCATCACGTACGACCGGCGCGGCTTCGGTCAGTCCTCGCAGCCGACCACCGGCTACGACTACGACACCTTCGCCGCGGACCTCAACACCGTGCTGGAGACCCTCGACCTGCGGGACGCCGTGCTGGTCGGCTTCTCGATGGGCACCGGCGAGGTCGCCCGGTACGTGTCCACCTACGGTTCGGCCCGGATCGCCAAGGTCGCCTTCCTGGCCTCCCTGGAGCCGTTCCTGCTCAAGACCGACGACAACCCGGACGGCGTCGCCCCGAAGAGCTTCTTCGACGGCATCGTCGCCGCCGTGAAGGCCGACCGGTACGCCTACTACACCGCCTTCTACCAGGACTTCTACAACCTGGACGAGAACCTCGGCAGCCGGATCAGCGAGGAGGCCGTCCGCAACAGCTGGGACGTCGCCGCGAGCGGCGGTTCCTTCGCCGCCTCGGCCGCCCCGACCACCTGGTACACGGACTTCCGCGCGGACATCCCGCGCATCGACGTCCCCACCCTGATCCTGCACGGCACCGGCGACCGCATCCTGCCGGTGGAGAACACGGCCCGGCCGTTCCACCGGGCGCTGCCGTCCGCCGAGTACGTGGAGATCGAGGGCGCGCCGCACGGCCTGCTCTGGACCCACGCCGAGGAGGTCAACACCGCGCTGCTCGCCTTCCTCGCGAAGTGACCCGGGCGGCCGCCCTCCCCCGACGGCGGCCGTCCGCCCCGCCGTCGGTACCGCGGGCGCCGGCCCCGGGCCCAGCCGACGACCGCGGTACCGACCACTGACCCGCGCCCGGCGCCCGCCCGTTCCCCGCGGGCGCCGGGCGCGCACCATGACCAGGAGGTCCCCGTGAAGCTTCGATCCGCCCGACGCGTGGTCGCGTTGGTGGCGGCGGTCGCCGCACTGGCGGCGGTCCCCACCGCCTCGGCCACCCAGGGCAGCCCGGCGAAGCCGCCGGGCGCGCACCGGCCCTTCGCCGTCGGCCCGCAGTACGACACCACTCACGTGTACGTGTCGCCGGGCGCCGAGCAGGCCTTCGTGGCCAGTTGGACGTCCACCTTCGGCGGCACCACGATCGGCCCGGTCTCCACCCAGGTGACCCCGACACCCAGCCGGACGCTGTCCGAACTGATCGTCTCGCCGGTCGGCACGCTCTCGGTGTTCGACTACACCACGCCCGTGCCGTACCCGTTCGGAACCGAGCGCACCGGCTGGCTGGTGACCGACCTCGACCAGGCGGTCCGGGCCGCCCGCGCCGACGGCGCGGCCGTGACCGTGGCGCCGTTCGCCGACCCGATCGGCCGGGACGCCGTCGTCCAGTTCCCCGGCGGGGTCAACGCCCAGCTGTACGTCCACACCACCGCGCCGTCGTACCCCGCCCCGGTCAGCGTGCCGGAGAACCGGCTCTACCTGTCGCCGGACTCCGTGGGCGCTTTCCTGGACAGCTACCTCGCCTTCACCCAGGGCCGCGTCGTCTCCGACGAGCGGCGGGCCGACGGCGCCGCCATCGGCCTGCCCGGGACGACGTACCGGCTGATCCGGCTCACCTCCGGCTTCGGCGCCACCGTCGTCGCGGTGACGGACGGCCACCTGCCGCACCCGTTCGGTCTGGAGACCACCGGCTACGGCGTGCCGGACCTCGGCGCGACCCTGGACCGGGCCAGGGCGGCCGGCGCCACCGTGCTGTCGGGGCCGGTCCGCGCGGGCGGCCGGGAGAGCGCGATGGTCCGATTCCCGGGCGGCTACGTCGCGGAGATCCACGCCGGCCGCTGACCTCCGGACCGTGCCAGGCGCTGCACCGCCCGTCCTCACCAGGACCGGCGGTGCAGCGCCATGTGCACGGTGCCGACGATCTGTGACAACGCGGCCCGGGCGGCGCCCGCTGGGCAGCACGCGCCGAGCAGCGGCACCCGCGGAGCGTGTCCTCACCCGCCCCCCCGCAACGGCCGTTCCGCCGTTCATCGGGTGCGGTTCCTCCGCCCCGGAGACACTTCGGCCGGGCCTCGGGGGTACGGCGACCGGTCGGATGGCACCGGGTGGAGGGATCAGGAGGCGGGGTGGATTCCCTCGGTCCGGGTGGCGTATGCCTGCCACTCACGGGGCGAGACGCCGAAGGCGTCGCGGAACGCCCGGCTGAAGTGGGAGTGGCTGACGAAGCCCCAGCGATGCGCGACGGCGGACACACTGGCCTGCCGACGGGACGGGCGCCCCAGCTCCCGACGGCAGGCGTCCAGCCGACGCCGTCGCACCCACTGGCCCACGGTCATCCCGTCCTGCTGGAAGAGCTTGTGGAGGTAGCGCACCGAGATGTGCTGCGAGCGGGCGATCGATCTGGGCGAGAGGTTCGGGTCGGCGAGGTTCTGCTCGATGTGGACGCGGATCCGGGACAGCAACTCGGTCGCGCCGTTCGGGTGTTCCGGGTCCTCCCGGTCGAGCAGCTCGGTCACCAGGATGGCGACGATGTCGGAGGCACTGAGCGCGAGGTGGTGGCCTGGCCGGGCCCGGTGAGCCCGCGCCTGGGTGGCCAGGGTGTGGAGGAACTGGAAGGCGAGCGAGCCGATCCCCTCGTTCCCCCGCGCCATCAGCCCGCCCGCGCGCCGGACATCGCCCTGCCGGACGCCCAGGTAGAAGCAGGGGACGCGGAAGCGGACCATCCGGCACTCGGAGTCCTGCAACAGGCCCGCCGGGTGCGGGGTGGCGCTGATCAGCAGGTCCCCCGGGGCCAGCGCGGTGCTGGCACCGCCGCGTCGAACGGAGGCCGCACCGTGGACGTGCAGGGCGACGTAGAGGCAGTCCTCGGGATCGGTTCCGGGCGGCGGGGAGAGGATGTCGATGCAGCCGTTGCCCCCGCCGCGGGCGGCCTGGTCGAGCAGGCGGGTTTCGGCTTCGGGCGCGGGGGTTTCGAGCATGGGCGAGGGACCCGACTGGTTCACGGGGGACTCCGACCGGTTGGAAGTGGTGCTGTGCGGATGCCGGCGAGGGCGGCTCGCGGCACGGCGGGGCGGCGGCGCCGGCAACGGGGCGCTCAGGAGGGGAAGTTCTTCTGACGCCATTCATACAAGGAGCGGAACGACTGGACAAACATTCAACAAACGGAGGTTCCGGCGGCTGCGCCCGACCCGGACGGCGCTCATCCCGAGTGGCGTCCACTCCTCGGAGAAGGCCTTGACGGCACCTCGGCTGGGAGACCAAAGAGCTTGCGGGGCAGCGAAGTTCGGCCACCGGCACCGGAGCGACGACGGTCGGTGAGACCGCCTGACCGCACCGTTCCCCGACAACGTGCAGGCTCCGACGAACCCGCTTTCCGGCCGGCCCGGCGGCCGGGAAGGTGCACGGGCCGTCACGTCGCCGTGCACCACCGGAACATCCCCGCCGACCCCCTTCCCTAGCCTGAACGGCGGATCCGCCGCCCCCGTGTCCACGGCAGTTCCCGGGGCCGGGGCGGGACCACTGCGCCGCCCCGCTCAACCCCACCCCACCTCTCGCATACCGGCGCCGGCACCCGTCCCGACAACGACCCCGATACCGACCCAGGAGAATCCATGCCTGCCCACCAGTCGCTGCCCAGCTCCTCCCGGCCCCGCCGGGAGGCCGCCCGCACCGAGATCCTCCTCGACGCCCGACTCGTCCTGGGCGAGCACGAGTCCCTCGACGTCCGCGTGCGCCTGGGCTACCGCAGCGACGACCCGATCGCCGTCGCGCTCGAGTTCCTCGGGCCGGCCGCCGAGGCGGGCGTCTGGCAGTTCTCCCGCGACCTCCTCTGGGAGGGACTGCAGCGGCCGGCCGGCCACGGCGACGTCCGGATCTGGCCCCCCTGCACCTGCCACGGCCGGGCGGCCCTGCGCGTCATGCTCCGCAACCGCGACGAGGTCGTCCTGATCGACCTCCCGTCCCGTCAGGTGCGCCGCTGGCTCCGCCGGGAGACCTTCGCCCTCGTCCCCCCGGGTGCCGAAGCCGACGCGATCGACTGGGACGCCGTGCTGCCCGGCCACACTGGCTGAGGGTCCCGCTGCCGCCACCTGCGGTGCAGCGGCCGAACACCCACCGCGTACCCTCGGGAAGCCGGGAACAGTGGCACGGCCGGACCCCGGCTCCGGTCGGCGTGGGCGGACGGGAAGAAGCTCGAATGGCAGGGTCAGGCGCTCCGCTGTCCCATCGCGGTCTGCGCGGCCGGGAGGCCGAACTCGCACAGCTCCAGGCGCTGATCACCTCGGTGGCCGGCACCGGGAGTGGCGCACTGGCCCTGATCCAGGGGGAACCGGGCATCGGCAAGACCACCCTGCTCGCCGAGGCCGTCTCCCGGGCCGCCGCGGCGGGGTTCTCCGTGGGCCTCGGCAAGGCCGATGAACTGCACCACATCGTGCCGTTCTCGTCGTTGGCGGCCAGCGTCCTGCACGGCGACCGGCCGCTGCTGTCCGGCGACGACCTCGCCGATCTCGCCCGCAACCACGACCAGCGGATCTGGCTCGTGGAGCGCCTGGCGGAGGCGATCGAGGCCCGGGCCACCGACGCGCCGGTGCTGATCGGCCTGGACGACGTGCAGTGGGCCGACGCGCTGAGCCGGTTCGCCCTGCAGCAGCTGCCGACCCGTCTGCGGACCTCGCCGGTCCTGTGGATGCTGACCGGGCGCCGCGAGCCCGCGGGCCCGGCGGAGGAGATCGTGGCGGCCGCCGCCGGCAACCTTCCGACGGTCACGGTGTCCCTGGGCCCGCTGTCCGGCGCGGCCATCGGTCAACTGGCAGACGACACGCTCGGGCCGGCGGTCGACACGTGGGTGCGGGACCTGCTCGACGGCGCCGGCGGGAACCCGTTCCTGGCGGTCGAGATGCTGGCCGGACTGCGGGCCGCCGACGCCTCGCAGGACGTCATGCCCTCGCGGCTCGTGGTCGGCGTGCGCGGCAGGCTCCGGTCCCTGCAGCCCGGCACGCTGCGTTTCCTCCAGATGGGCGCGGTGCTGGGCCGCCGGTTCGGCTTCGACGACGCCGCCGCGCTCTGCGACCGCCCGGCCGCCGTCCTGCTCCCGGCGCTCGAGGAAGCGGTGCGCGCCGGGCTCCTGGACGACGACGGCGACCAGCTGGTCTTCCGGCACGATCTGCTGCGCCAGGCGGTCTACGCCGACATCCCGCCGTCGGCCCGGAAGGCCCTGCACCGCGAGGCCGCCCGCCGCCTGGTCACCGCGGGCCGGCAGCCGGCCGACGCCGTGCCGCACATCCTCCGGGGCGCCGTGCCCGGGGACGAGGAGGCCGTGGCACTGCTGCGGCGAGCGGCCGACGACGTGCTGGCGGTCACCCCCGGCCCGGCCGCCGACCTGATGCTACGAGCCCTCGAACTGGCTCCGCCGACAGGGAAGTTGAAGTTCGATGTGGGCGAGCAGACGATCCTCTGCCTGACCCGGGCCGGCCGCGACCGCGAGGCGCTGGAGATCGGCGACCGGCTGTTGGCGACCCGGCCGCCGCTCATGACCTTCGGCCGGCTCCAGTCCGCCCTGGGCGGGGCCCTGTGGGCCATGGACCTCGCCGACGAACTGCGCCGCCGGGCCGAGGCCGCGCTCGCCGCGGGCGGCTCCGCCCCGGAGATCTGCGCCCGGCTGGCCGCCCTGCGCGCCCTGGCCCTGTCCCGGGGCCCTGAACTGGCCACGGCGAGGGAGGCCGGCGAGACCGCGCTGCGGACCGCCACCGCGATCGGCGACCGGGAGGCCCATGTGCTGGCCCTGTCGGGGCTGGGCGAGATCGCGCTGAACGCGGGGGAGAACGCGATCGCGCTGGAGCGCTTCGCCGCGCTGAGCGCCATCGACTCCGCCTTCCTCCCCGAGGAGGTCGTCGCGCACGTGCATGTGGACGACTTCGCCTCCGGTGAGCGCCTGCTCCTCCGGGCGGCGGACCGGGGCGGTGCGGTGCGTCAGGCCATGCTGCTGTGGGCCCAGGGCCAGCACGACCTGGGGCTGGGCCGACTCGACGACGCCGAGGCCGACTTCGTGACCATGGAGCGCCTGGAGGACGAGGTGGGGGTGCCCGTCCAGCAGGTGAACGGCCGGGTGATCCGCTCCCGGATCGCCCTGCTGCGCGGCGACCGCGAGGCGGCCCGGGAGCACCTGCTCGCCGCCCGGGAACAACTCGCCGTCAAACCGAACCCCGGTAACACGGCCGCGGTGCGCTTCCTGGAGGCCGTCCACGCCGAGGCCGACGGGGACGTCGCACTCGCCGTCGACCAGATCCGCCGGGTTCAGCAGCAGGGGCCCTTCATGCGGTGGCGCCTGCTGCGCGACTGGGTCGACGCCGCGGTCCGGATGTCCCTGCGCGGCGGGGAGCGGCAGCTCGCCGAAGACCTGGCCGCGCAGGCCGAGGCCCACGCCGGACGCAACCCGTCCGTGCCGACCGCCACCGGCATCGCGGTGCAGGCCCGTGGGCTCGTACGGAACGACCCCGCCGTGCTCGAACAGGCCGTGGACCTGCTCGGGGCGAGCCCCCGCCCGCTGACCCGGGCCGCCGCCCACGCCGATCTCGGCCGGGCCCTCCTGGCCGCGGGGCGGCGAAGCCAGGCGGTGGCCGCGCTGGCGCACGCGCGGGACGCGTTCGCCGAGTCGGGCGCCCACGCCGCGACGGCACAGGTCCAGCGCGTCCTGGCGGGCGCCGGGGCCGACACCCGCCGGACGGCTGCCGTACAGCGCCCCGTCCAGGGCTGGGGTGCCCTCACGGCCTCGGAGGAGAAGGTCGCGCGTCTCGTCGCCCAGGGCCACACCAACCGGTCGGCCGCCGACGTGCTGGTGGTGTCCCCGCACACCGTCAACACCCATCTGACGTCCGTGTTCCGCAAGCTGTCGATCGGCTCCCGGGTCCAGCTCGCCAACCTGGTCGCCTCCCTCCCCGCGGCCTGAGGAGCATCGGGCGGGTCACGGACAGCCGAGGCGGCCCATCGGCGGGCGCCGGTGGGCCGCCCTTGTCCCGTTTCAGGACCTGCCGTGCATGATGCCGCCGTTGGCCTCGATGAAGCCGATGTAGTAGAGCACGGCCGCGATGGTGGTCACGTTGTGGCCCATGACATCGACGCTCTGGCCGGACGGGTTGGCGCGCGCGTTGCGGATGAACCGGCTGATGGCCCCCCACTGGTTCTCCACGTTGGCGGCCAGGATGGTGCCGCGCCTCGGGTCGGGGTCGACGTAGTTCAGCGGTCGGTTCCGGTTGGGGTCCTGGATGTTGCCCCGGACGACGTCGAAGACCACGCCGAAGCGCGCCGCCTCGGAGAAGATCTGGGTCGCCATCAGCACGGCGCGCCCCGTCGCGTCGTTGTACGTCGTCGCGCGGCCGAGGGTGCGCATGGCGTTGTAGATGTTCCCGGGGTTCGGGGCGAGGGTTCCCCGGTTGTTGCCGCCCGGGATGTCCGCGTAGTTGCCGCTGGCGATCCGGCGGTTCGCGGGCACCGTCACACCCAGCGCGCTCTGGAACTCGTTGATCCGGTCCTGGAACGCCCAGTGGGTGTTGCTCTGCGGGGCGTAGAAGCCCGCGACGTAGAGGTCGTTCGCCCAGAGGTAGACGGAGGCGAGGTGGGTGTTGTTGGTGTCCAGGACGCGCACCTGGACCAGCCGGCCGCGTTCGGTGGTGGTCTCGGTGACGTTGTTGACACCGGTCACGTCACCGTAGGTGTGCCGGTGGATCGCGTCGATCAGGTTCCAGTAGTTCTGGTGGTGGGTGTTCCCGCCTGCGGTGATGTTCGAGATGTTCCAGTCGATCACCTGGTAGTTGGTCGCGGACGCGGTGCCGCTGAGGGCCGTCACCAGGCCCACGGAGACGGCCAGGGTCAGCAGGGCGGAGCAGAGTCGTTTCAGCACGGTCTTCTCGGTGTCTCCGAAGTGATGGTCGGTCAGGTCGGTTTCAACCCGAGGCTAGGAGCCGCCCTGCCGCGGGAGTTGGCCGACCGCGCATCGCCGTGTGCCCGAGAGCGCACAGGCCGTCCCGGCCGTCGCCCGACACCGGCGGGCAGCTCGCGCCCGGCCGCCGGACGGTCCGCCGGAGCTCGCCACACCTCCTTGGTACGTTCACGCGATGCCCCGCCACGGCCGGCCCGCTTGGCTGGGACTCCGCCCCGTCCCGCTCCGCCGCCCAGTCGAAGGCCACCGGCATGCACAGACCCACCCCCGTTCCGCCGACCGTCGTGCTGGTCCACGGGGCGTTCACCGACGCCTCGTCCTGGTCGGAGGTCATCGGCCCGCTGCGCGCCGCCGGCGTGACGGTGTACGCCCCTGCGAACCCGTTGCGCGGCCTGGAGCGTGACGCCGCGTGCGTCCGGAGCCTGGTGCGCGGGCTCGGCACCCCCGTCGTCCTGGTCGGCCACGGCTACGGCGGCGCGGTGATCACCCAGGCGGCCGATGACGCCGACCAGGTGGTGGCCCTGTGCTACGTCGCCGCGTTCGGCCTCGACGCCGGCGAGTGCGTGCTGGACATCACCAACCGCTTCGCCCCCTCCCCGCTGGCCGACGCCACCGTCACCACGGCCCTCCCCTCCGACCCCGACAGCGAGGTGTACATCCGCGCGGAGCGGTTCCGGCAGCTGTACGCCGACGACCTGTCACCCGCGGCCGGGCAGGCGCTGGCCGCTGCACAGCGCCCGGTGGCCTGCGGCGCGCTGACCGACAGATCGGGCTCGCCGGCCTGGGCGGACAAGCCGTGCTGGTACGCCATCGCGACCGCCGACCGGATGCTCAACCCCGCTGCCCAGCGCTTCATGGCCCAACGCATGGCGGCCACCGAGTACGTGCTGGACGCCTCGCACGCCGTCCCGCTGTCGCGGCCCGAAGCCGTGGTGGCGATGATTCGGGAGGCCACCGGGCACGCCATGGGTACTCCGGGGGGTGTTTAATGTGCGTTCGAACGGAAGAGTCCGACTGGACCCCGACCCCCCCGACACCCGGCAAAGGCACCAGCATGATCTCACCGGCCAGATCGTCGGCTTGGCGGATCGCCGCCCTCCTGACCGGGTTCCTCCTCCTGGTGCCGGCCGCCACCGGGTGCGGTCACCGCACCGGTTCCGGGCCGGACGGGGGCGAGGTCACCGCCATCACCGCACTCGACTACTACACCGACCAAGCCGAACACGCCCAGTGGGGCGACCTGCTCTCCGCGTGCGGCCGAACGGTCGGGGTGCGGGTCGAGCAGACGAGCGTCCCGGGGGCGTCCCTGATCCCCAAGGTCCTGCAGCAGGCGTCCTCGCGGACCCTCCCCGACCTGCTGATGCTCGACAACCCCGACCTGCAGCAGATCGCCCGGACCGGCGCACTGACCCCGCTGGACGGCTACGGCATCGACGCCGACGGCTTCGCCCCGGGCATCGTGTCAGCGGGCACCTACCAGGACAAGCTGTACGGGCTGGCCCCCAACGTCAGCACCGTCGCCCTGATCTACAACAAGGACATGCTCGCCGAGGCCGGCGTCGCCGTCCCGAGGACCTGGGACGAACTGAAGGCGGCCGCAGCCGCGTTGACCCGTCCCGGACGCTACGGCATGGCGGTCGACGCGAACGCCACCTTCGAGGGCACCTGGCAGTTCCTGCCCTTCCTCTGGTCCAACGGCGGCGACGAACGGCAGTTGGACACCCCCCAGGCCGCGCAGGCGCTCCAGCTCTGGGTCGACCTGGTGAACAGCGGCTCCATGTCGAAGTCGGTGCTGAACTGGACCCAGGCCGACGTCCACGACCAGTTCGTCGCCGGGCGGACGGCCATGATGATCAACGGCCCCTGGCGCATCCCGGCTCTGGAGCAGGACGCGAACCTGCACTGGGGAGTGGCCCCCGTCCCCGTCCCCCGGCTGGGGCAGACCCCGGTCACCCCGCTCGGCGGCGAGGTGTGGACCGTCCCGCAGGGCCCTTCCAAAGCCCGGCAGGAGAAGGCCGCCCGGGTCCTCGCCTGCCTGAACTCCCCCTCGAACATGCTCACCCTGGCCCAGGAGCACCGCACCGTGCCCTCCCGCACCGCGGTGGCCGCCCAGCAGACCGAGCAGAACCCGCCGATGGCTGCCTTCGCCCAGAGCGTGACGGTGGCGCGCGCCCGTACCAGCGAGCTCGGCGTCGAGTGGCCCGAGGCGGCGACGGGGATATACACCGCGATCCAGTCCGCGCTGACGGGTGGGCAGACACCGGCGGAAGCCCTCAGCCATGCGCAGCAGACCGCGACCGGCCACTGACCCGTTGCCGGTTCGGCGCGGGGAGCCATGGGCACGGTGGCTGTTCATCGCGCCCGCCGCCGCGTACCTGCTGCTGTTCTTCGGCTACCCGGTCGTCGAGAACATCGCGATGAGTTTCCAGCGGTACACCGTCACGACCTTCTACACCGGTGACGCCCCGTTCGTGGGGCTGCGGAACTACGCGGCGGTCCTCTCGTCGAGCCGCTTCCCCCGAACCCTGCTGACCACGGCCGTGTTCACGGCCGGCTCGGTCCTGGGGCAGTTCGCCGTCGGCCTGGCCTTCGCCCTGTTCTTCCGGCGCCGCTTCCCGCTCGGCGGCGTGCTGCGATCGCTCCTGCTGGTGCCGTGGCTTCTGCCGCTGGTCGCCTCCGGAACCACCTGGAAGTGGATGCTCGACCCCGACACCGGAGTCGTCAACGCGGTGCTGCGCGGCCTCCACCTCACGTCGTCCGGCGTTCCCTGGCTCACCGGCACCTCCCAGTCGCTGCTGTCGGTGGTCCTGGTCAACATCTGGGTCGGCGTCCCCTTCAACACCGCGATCCTGTACGGCGGTCTGCAGGACATCCCCCCGCACCTGTACGAGGCGGCGAAGCTGGACGGCGCCGGCCCACTGGCCTCGTTCCGCCACATCACCTGGCCACTGCTGCGGCCGGCGGTCGGCGTGGTGCTCGTGCTGGGCGTGGTCTACACCGTCAAGGTGCTGGACGTCATCCTGGTGGTCACGGGCGGAGGGCCTGCCGGGGCCACCGAGACCATCGCCACCCAGTCCTACGAACTGTCTTTCCGGCAGTTCGACTTCGGGCGCGGCGCCGCCATGAGCAACCTGCTCATCGTCCTCTCGCTGGTGTTCGCAGTCCTCCACCTGCGCGCCGACCGACGCGCCCGGACCGTCTGAGAGGCGCTCCCGTGAAACGCCCACCCGGCCGCGGCGGTCCGCTGTCCACCCTCGTCGGGATCGTCCTGCTCGCGCTGATGCTGTTCCCCGTCTACTGGATGGTGAACGCCTCCCTCCAGCCGGCCGGCAACACCCTGCGCGGAGGATGGTTCCCGCTCCACCCGGACCTCAGCGGATACGCCACCGCGCTGCGCGACCAGGGGCGCAACCTCGTCACCAGCCTGGTGGTGGCCCTCGGCAGCGCGCTGCTGAGCCTGGCTCTCGCCGCACCGGCGGCCCACGCGCTGGCCCGATTCCGCCTGCGCGGCACCAAGGTCGTACTCCTCGGCATCCTGACCACCCAGGCGGTGCCGAGCATCGTGGTGGCCAACGCGCTCTACGGCGCCTACAACGACCTGGGGCTCCTGAACTCCCACCTCGGGCTGGTCCTCGCCGACTCCACCGCCGGCGTCCCCTTCGCGATCGTCGTCCTGCACTCGTTCATGCGGAGCATCCCCGAGGAGGTCATCGAGGCCGCGCGGATGGACGGCGCCGGCCGACTGCGCGTCTTCCGTTCCGTGGTGCTCCCGTTGAGCCGGAACGCACTGGTCACAGCCGGCGTCTTCACCTTCCTCCTCGCCTGGAGCGACTTCCTCTTCGCCCTCACCCTGACCACCACGGACACCGTCCGGCCGATCACCCTGGGCGTCTACCAGTACCTCGGCGCCCACACCAACCATTGGAACGCCGTCATGGCCACTGCCGTCCTGGCCTCCGTACCCGCCGCCGTCCTGCTCGTCGTCGCCCAGCGTCACGTCACCAGCGCCGCCACCGGTGCAGCCGTCAAGTGAGGCCCCCGATCTACTAGGTTCACGCGATGTCCCGCCCCGGGCCCGCTGGCATGGTGGTCCGGAAGGCACAGCGGTGGACGGGGCCACCGGTGGCCGACCGACCCGAGAGGAACCCGGTGCCCGCATCTCTCTCCACCGCGCGACTGTCCGCCTCCGACCGGGCGGAGAGCTGGCACGAGGCGGTGTCCCACGCCTTCGTGCCGATGGCCGTGGACCTCCTGGAGGAGGTGCCGTCGCCCGGGACGATCACCGGCCACCAACTCGGCCCGGTCCGGATACTGCGGGTCCAGGCGGGACCGCAGGTGGTGACGCGCACCCGGCGCATGATCGCCGACGACGACCCCCCGTCGCTGATCCTCAGCCTGCAGGAGCGCGGCACCGCGCTCAAGGAGCAGGACGGCAGGGAGTCGGTCATCCGACCGGGCGAGTTCTCCATCACCGACACCTCCCGGGTCTTCCGGAAGAAGATCGAAGAGGGTTTCGTCTTCACCTCCTTCCACTTCCCCCGCGCGGAGCTGGACGTCCCGGAACGGGATCTCCGAGCACTGACCGCCACCCCCTTCAGCGGCACCGAGGGAAGCGCCGCCCTGGTCGCCACCTACCTCTCCCGGATGGCGCGCGAGGCGCAGGTCCTGGACGAGGCCGTCGGCCGCCGGGCCGCAAGCACCGCACTCGACCTGCTGGCCCTACTGGTCGACGACCGCTCCGGCCGCTCCCGCCAACAGGCCCCGCGGAACGCGGCCTCCCTGGAACGGGTCAAGGACCACATCCTGCGCAACCTCCGCGACCCGGACCTCTGCCCGTCCACGATCGCGGAGGCCAACTTCATATCGGTCCGATTCCTCCACAAGCTCTTCCACCTCGAAAACACCACGGTCAGCAGCTGGATCCGCGCCCAACGCCTGGAACGCTGCAGCCGCGACCTCCTCCGCCCGGTCGCCGCGGAACTCGGCATAGCAGGCATCGCCCGCCGCTGGGGCTTCGCCAACTCCAGCCACTTCAGCCGGGCCTTCCGCGCCGCCTACGGCATGCCTCCCAGGGACTGGCAGATCAGCAGCAACCAGGCACGATGACCCTCCGCCACCCCGGCGGGCGCCCAGAACGGGCCTCCCGGTCGGCTGCGCGCTTTCCCGGACGGACCCGGCGGCGGCCATCGACCGCCCCGGCGATGTCGGGCCGCAGCGTTTCCAGGTCGATCACGGTCCTGATTCCGTGGTGCGGCACGTGCCATCCGTGCCCGGACATCGACGGCGGGGAAGCGCTCCTTCCTTGACCTGGGGTTATGTTACCTTCGGGCCGTAAGGCGAGGGTTGTTCTCAACCGAGTGAAGGTGTGTCGGGACACAGGTCCCAGGGGTGAAGTCATCCGCACCCGAGCGAGCCGGCGCTCTCGCGGTGGTGACTCCGGACGGGGACGTGTTGTACGGGCGCGATGGCGAACTGCGGTTCCTGTCCGACTTTCTCTCCCGCTGCTTCGACGGAGCCGGCGACGCCCTGCTGCTGCGTGGTGAGGCCGGCATCGGGAAGACCGCCCTCCTCGACGCAGCCCGGGAAGCCGCCCTCGCACATGGCGGCCGGGTCCTGTCGGCGCTCGGTGTGCAGTCCGAAGCCTCCGTTCCCTATGCCGGGCTGCACCAGCTGCTCGCGCCGGTCCTGCCCGACCACGCTCCGTCCCTCCTGGAGCCCCAGCGGCAGGCCCTGTACGCGGCCTTCGGCATGAACGACAGCGCCGCGCCCGGGATGTTCTCCGTCGGGCTGGCCTCACTGGAGCTGATCAGCAGCCTGGCCCACGAAGCCCCCGTCACCCTGCTGATCGACGACGTGCAGTGGATCGACCGGGCGAGCAGCGAGGTGCTCGCCTTCGTCGCCCGACGCCTCGAAGGCGACCGGGTCGCCCTGCTCACGGCCGTCCGCGAGGGCCACGAGAGCGTGCTGAACGACGCCGGCCTGGCCGAGATGCAGCTCCACCGGCTCGACGACGACGACGCGGCGGCGCTCCTGCAGGCACGCACGCCCGGGCTCGACCCTTCCCTCGGTCGACGGATCCTGGCCGAGGCCGCCGGCAATCCGCTGGCACTGGTCGAACTGCCGACGGCGCTGCGCGGGGACGGAAACGGCCCGCCGTCCCTGCTGCCCCTGGTGCCGACCACCCGCCGCCTGGAGCGGTCCTTCCTCGCACGCGCCTCGGAGCTGCCCGAGCTCACCCAGACCGTCCTGCTGGTCGCCGCCGCCGACGACGGCGGCGACCTCGCCGAGATCATCGAGACCGCGAAGGTCCTGGTCGGCGGCGACCTCTCGGTCGCCGCCCTGGAACCCGCCGTCGACGCGGGGCTACTCGAAATCCGTGGGCACGACGTGCACTTCCGCCACCCTCTGGTCCGCTCGGCCATCTACCATGCCGCCAGCCCGTCCCGCCGGCTGGGCGCGCACGCGGCACTGGCGAGGGCACTGGCCGGACAGCCCGAACGCAGGGCCTGGCACCGTGCGGCCGCGACCCCCGGGGCGGACGACGACGTGGCGCTCGACCTCGAACAAGCCGCCCTCAGAGCACTGACCCGAGGTGCCCCACGAGCCGCGGCCGAGGCGCTGCTACAGGCGGCCCTCCGCAGCCTCCCCCACACGCACAGGGGCCGGCTCCTACTGCGCACGGCAGAGATCAACTTCGAACTCGGCGAGGCCGCCACGGCACGCCAGCAGCTCGCCGAGGCACGGTCCGCGGAACTCCGGACCGAGGAGAGGCTTCG
Source organism: Kitasatospora sp. NPDC001660 (assembly GCF_053596725.1). Lineage (NCBI taxonomy): Bacteria > Bacillati > Actinomycetota > Actinomycetes > Kitasatosporales > Streptomycetaceae > Kitasatospora > Kitasatospora sp. NPDC001660. The sequence goes on from NZ_JBSFGU010000012.1 coordinate 190,130, forward strand.
CCTCACCCTGTGGAGCGAAGTGCTGAACCACGAGAGCTGGCTCGGACCCGAGCGGGTGAGGGCGTTCGCCGACGTGGCGGACCAGCTGGCCGGTGCCGACAGCGCGGGCGCCGCACTCGCGCTCAACGCGCTGTGGCCCCTGTCCATCAGGTGCTGGCACGACAACCCGACGCAGGAGACCCGCGACCTCTTCGTCCAGGCGGCGCGGCGGCTGCAGCGGCACGACAGCGACCCGATGGCCCTGTCCGTCGCCGCCCTGGGCGACCCCGTCGGTGAAGCGGCCCGGATCATCGACACGACCGCCCGGATCGCTCCGGGGGTCGTGGACGACCCGGCCGAACAGCACGCCCTGGGCTCCTCGCTCACCGGGATCTGGGCGCTCGACCTGTCCTGGCCCTACCACGGTGCCGCCGTCGACGGCCTGCGCCGGCAGGGGCGCCTGGGACTGCTCGGCGAAGCCCTCGTGTGTCAGGCGTGGGCTGCGCTCCACCTCGGCAAGCACCGGCTGGCGCACACTGCGGCGGACGAGTCCCGGCGGCTCTCCCGCGACACCGGCCGACCCCTGTGGGCGTGCGCCGCCGACCTGGTCCTGGCCACCCTGGCGAGCGAACGCGGGGAGTCCGACACCGCGGACGAGCTCATCCGGACGGCCGAGGCGGAACTGCTCTCCGCCGGAGCGCACTCGATGCTCGGTTTCGCCCAGTTCGCCAAGGGGCGCCACGCCATGGCCAACAAGCTGTACAACGACGCCTACGAGCAGTTGACGCGGGTGCTGGATCCGGCCGACATCACCTACCACCCGGTCCTGGGCGTCTTCGGCGCCGCGGACCTCATCGAGGCCGCGGTCCGCACCGACCGCACCGACGAGGCGGCGCACCATCACGCCCGCCTCAGCGCGCTGGCCGAGAAGACGACCGCCCCGCTCCTGAGGGTCATGGCCACCTGCACCCGTCCCCTGGTCGTCGCCCCCGACCAGACGGAGGCCTCCTACCTGCGGGCCCTCGGCGACAGGCAGCTGGTCAACTGGCCGTTCCACCGAGCGCAGTTGCAGCTGTCCTACGGCCGGTGGCTGCGCCGCCAGCGCCGCATCCTGGAGGCCCGCCGGCCCCTGCGGGCAGCCGTGGAGAGCTTCGACGCGCTGGGTGCCACCGTGTTCGCCCGGGACGCGCGGTCCGAACTGCGCGCGGCGGGCGAAGCCGTCCGCAGGGCCACACCGTCCACCGCGGACAGCCTCACCCCGCAGGAACTGCAGATCGCCAGGATGGCGGCGACCGGGATCACCAACCGCGAGATCGGAACCCGCCTGTTCATCTCCCACCGCACGGTGGGCCAGCATCTGCGCCGCATTTTCCAGAAGCTGGACATCACCTCCCGCGGCCAGCTGCACCTGGCCGACCTCGGCGGCGAATAGCCCTTGCGCCCTCCCCGTCCGCCGACCCCCGGACGCGCCGCTCGGCCACGGACCGCTCGGCCACGCGAGGCTCGTCCCCGCGCGGCGGATGAGCACCGGTGCCCCCGTCAGGCGCTGTAGAGAGCGGCGCGCAGGGTGTCGGTGGCCAGCGTGATGGCCGCCTCGGCCGCGCAGGTCCCGCGCAGGGCGTCGAGCACCACGAAGTCGTGGATGGCACCCGTGAACCGCACGGAGACCACGGGGACACCGGCCGCGCGGAGTTTGCCCGCGTAGGCCTCGCCCTCGTCGCGCAGGACATCGGCCTCGGCGGTGACGATCAGAGCCGGGGGCAGCCCGGCGAGCTGCTCCGTGGAGGCGCGCAGCGGGGACGCGGTGATCCGGGCGCGCTCGGCCTCGTCGGTCGTGTACTGGTCCCAGCACCACCGCATGCCGTCGCGGCGCAGGAAGTAGCCGGTGGCGAACTGGTGGTAGGAGACGGTGTCGAAGGCGGCGTCGGTCACCGGGGAGAACAACAGCTGGTGCACCAGCGGGACATCACCGCGCTCCTTGGCCATCAGCGTCAGCGCGATGGCCATGTTCCCGCCGGCCGAGTCACCGGCGACCGCGATCCGCGTGCCGTCCATCCCCTTCGCCGCGCCCTGCCGCACGACCCACTGGGCGACGGCGTAGTTCTGCTCGATGGCGACCGGGTAGCGGGCCTCGGGCGAGAGAGCGTACTCGGGGAACACCACGGCGGCCTCGACACCGACGGCCAGTTCACGGACCAGACGGTCGTGTGTCCGGGCACCGTCGAACACCCATCCCGCACCGTGCAGGTAGAGGATGACGGGGAGGGTGCCCTCGGTACAGGCGGGCTTCACGATCCGCACGCGAACGCTGCCGGTCGGACCGCCCGGTACGGTGATCCACTCCTCCTCGATCACGGCCTTGGCGATCCCGCAGCCCTGCATCTCCTCGACGGCCTTGCGCCCTTCCGCCGGGGGCAGCTCGAACAGGTGGGGCGGGCGGGCGGTGGCTTCCGCGAAGGCGGCTGCCGCCGGTTCGAGCACCGGTTGGACCGGCACGACGGCACCGGACATGTGGGTTCTCCCATGCTGTACGTGAGATGTCGGTGGGGCCGGCGTGACGGCGTCGGACCCTCAGGAAGGCATCGGGGGCGTACGTTGTTGCCACGCTATGCCGCCGGACGCAGGGGACTGTGCCAGGAGTGCACACGACCGTCCCCACAGCGCAAGAGCCGACTGAGGCCATGCCAGGACGGCCGAGAGCGCCGGGAGTCGACCCCTCTGTGTTCGCACGATGTCCTGCGGAGGCCCGCGCGCCCCTCGGAGACGGCGTTCCCGGCCAGCCGGACGTCCGTAGCCCTGTACCCGCCGCGACCAAGCGTGATCACGACAGGGCCTGCCATTCGCTGGGGCTCATGCCGTATTCTTCCCGGAAAATGCGGCTGAAGTGCGACGCGCTGACGAAGCCCCAACGGTTCGCCACTGCCGAGACAGCGATCCTGCGGTTCGGTGTGCGCCTCAGGTCGTGCCTGCAGGATTCCAGCCGGCGCTGCCGCAGCCACTGACCCACCGTGATGCCCTCGTGCTGGAAAATCTTGTGCAGGTAGCGGACCGATATGTGGTTGGCGCGGGCGATCGAATACGGCGACAGGTCCGGATCCGTCAGGTGATTCTCGATGTAGTCCTGGATCCGCGCGATCAGTTCGCCATGGGCAACCGTCGAAAGGTCTTCTCGCTCCGTCTGGAGAAGTTCCATGACAAGGACGACGAGCAGATCCACGGTGGTGCGGGTGAGCCGGTGGATGGTCTCCGGACTGTGATCCTGCACCCCGGTGGTGAGCTCGGCCAGACAACTCGACACCAGTGCACCCAAGCCGCCATCGCCTCCCGAGATCATTCCCGTGAGGCGATCGCAGTCCGCTTCCGACAGCTCCAGAAGGCGACGGGGCAGACGAAGGACAGTGACCCGGCCGTCATCGGCGAACCTCGGGGTGCGAGACCGGCCCGGATTGCAGAAAACGAGGTCGCCCGCCTTCAAGGGGATCTCGTCACCATCGCTGGTGATCATCACCGAATCGTCGACCGTCAGTGCCAGATGGAAGAACTCCTCATCCCTCAGGGGCATCGGGGAGACGGCCTGGATATGCCAGGACATCGTCGTCATCGATTTTCTCCCGTCGAATCGCGACCCGGAAAGCAGCAGGACCCGCACGTCCATCGCGCGGTCGAGGCCGACACCCGCCTCGACGGCTCGGTCGCGAGCAGGTGCGACGGCGGGCAAGGCCTGCGGCCGTTCCCGGCATCAGGACACGCCGCCGCAGGCGGCCTCGTGCACCTCACTGTGGCAGGGAGCCTTATGCACAGGCATGCGTCACATGACCGTCGACACGACTACGCACCCGGCCGTCCGGCAGGCGCGACCCACTACGGCGGCTGGCACGACGCCGTCGTGGTCCTTCGCGGGCGCCGACGGCGGGGTCGCGCCAGGTCGCCGTCGCGCGGGGTGCGTTTCCGGTCCGCAGTCGGGAGGCGTCCTCGGCGAAGGTGGTGTCGCGGACGTCGTGCAGCGCCTCGATCTTCCAGTGGTTCCGGATCAGTTGCGCGAGCTGGGCCGGAGTGGTCTGCTCGGCGGTGTGGCTGGTCGGCCCGCACGGGGCACTCGGCCGTGAGTTCCGCGGGTTCCGTGAACGCAGGCTACCCATCGGAGTGACGGCCATGGAAGGCCTAGATGAAGATGATTATCACCGCTACTCTGTCCTCGCTCCCTACTTGACGGTGAGCGGACAGGCTTCGCCGCGGATCGGCGGCGAGCGGGCTGAGGGGCGGTCACCTTGGTGGAGACGAGTCTCGGCAGCGCCCGGCACGTCCCAGCGGCACCGGCGGAAGCCCCGCCCCGCTGGAGGCCCGCGCTGCTGATCGGGGTACTGGCGGCGGCCGGGACAGCGGTCGCCTTGGTGCGGGTGTGGGACGCGGGCGGTGTGCAGACCTGGCGGACGGTCATGGTCGCCATCGTGGTGCAGGGCGTGCCGTTCCTGGTGCTGGGCACCGTGGTGTCAGCGGCGATCGGGGCGTTCGTCCCGGAACGGGTGTTCACCCGGGTACTGCCGCGCAACCCGGCGTTGGCCGTACCGGTGGCCGGAGTGGCCGGAGCCGTCCTGCCGGGCTGCGAGTGCGCGTCGGTCCCGGTGGCCGGCAGTCTGATCAGACGCGGGGTGGCCCCGGCCGCAGCCCTGGCGTTCCTGCTCTCCGCGCCCGCCGTCAACCCGGTGGTGCTGGTCGCCACCGCGATCGCCTTCCCCGGCAGGCCGGAGATGGTGCTGGGCCGGCTGGTGGCCTCGCTGCTCACGGCCGTCGTGATGGGCTGGCTCTGGGTGGCGTTCGGCCGACCCGAGTGGCTGCGGCTGCCGAAGGGCCCTTCCGGTCACGGCAAGGGCGTGCGCAACCCGCTGGAGGAGTTCCGGCGCGGGCTCCAGCACGACTTCCTGAGCGCCGGCGGCTTCCTGGTGGTCGGCGCCGCGGCTGCCGCCACGTTCAACGTGCTCGTCCCGCCGTCGGTACTGCGGATCTTCTCCGACCAACCTTGGCTGGGCGTACCGGCGTTGGCCTGTCTCGCCGTGGTGCTGGCGGTCTGCTCCGAGGCGGACGCCTTCGTCGCCGCCTCGCTCACCGGCTTCTCCCCCAGCGCCAGGCTGGCCTTCATGGTCGTCGGCCCGATGGTCGACCTCAAACTCATCGCCCTCCAGTCGGGCGCCTTCGGGCGCGCGTTCGCCGCCCGCTTCTCCTCCGCGACCTTCGTGGTCGCCGTCGTCGCCAGCATCGTGATCGGAGGGGTCCTGCTGTGAAGACCACCGTCCGGGGCCTCGCCCCGTCGCTGCTCGTCGCCCTGGTCGGCGCGGCCCTGCTGCGGATCACCGTCGGCAGCGACGTGTTCCTGCAGTACGTCAAGGAGGGCCTGCGCCTCCCGCTGATCGCCTCCGGGCTCGTTCTGGTCGGGCTCGGGATCGCAGGCGTCGTACGCCAGCTGACGGAACGGCGCCGGAAGCCGGTGATGCGCTTCGGCCGCGACACCGAGGGCAATGCCGTCTGGCACCGGCCCGCCGACCACGATGACCACGATCACGATCACAATCACGGGCACGGCCCGCGGGTGGCCTGGCTGCTGGCCGTCCCCGCCGTCCTACTGCTCTGCCTCGCTCCTCCCCCGCTCGGCTCGTTCAGCGCGAACCGGGACGGCACGGACGCCGTCGTCGAGCAGACCGACTACAGCCCGCTGGCCGCGCCGCCGGCCCCGAGCGCGTCCGGCGCCGCCGATCCCTGGGCCGGCGTGATCACTCCGATGTCGCTCACTGAGTTCATCGGCCGCAGCCACACCCCGGAGCGGAGTCTGGAGGGCCGCAAGGTCCGGCTCACCGGCTTCGTCTCCCCCGGCGCGCAGCCCGGCGAGTGGTACCTCAACCGGCTGGTCGTCAGCTGCTGCGCGGCGGACGCCCGCCGCCTGCGCGTCCTGGTGCACACCGACGATCCGGCCCCCGCCACCGACAGCTGGGTGGACCTCACCGGCACCTGGAAGCCAACCCCGGACGCCCCCGATTCCGCCGCGCCGCGCATCGACGTCTCCGAACAGCACGCCGTCCCCCAGCCCCGCGCCCCGTACCGGGACACGCCCCCCTCGGACCGGTAGCCGCCACCCGGCGCCAGCCCCGGCAGACGACCAGTGCGCACGGCCGTCCGCCGGGTCGCATCGTCACCGGGCCATGCTGTCCGGCAGTGGCCACGCCTCGACCCGCCCCTCGTAGTCGGCGATCACCAGGGTGCGTGGGTCGGCCCAGGCCAGAGCGGTGACCGGTTCGGGCAGTTCCCGCATCCAGGTGGGCTTGACTCGGGTGCCGGGGCGGCCGGAGTCGGCGCGCCAGAAGGCGGCGGTGCCCTCGGCGCCCGCGCTGGCGAGGACGGCTGAGCTGCCGGGACGCCAGGCGAGCGCGGCCCGCAGTGGGTCCTCGACCAGCTCCGCAAACGCACTGTCGAACGGCTCGAACCAGGCCGCTGGCCGCTGGTCGCAGGTCGCCGATGCCGAACTGCCGGTTGACGTCGCCGTCGGGATGCTCGATGCCATCGAACCGAGGGCTGTAAAGCATCAGGACATCGGAGTCCTGGAAGAGCAGGTCCTTGCAGGCATCGAAGACGTAGTCGTCCCCGTGTACTGGGAGCTTACGATGCAGGCTGCCCTCATTGTCGTCGACGTCGTCGAGGTAGCTGGGTGCTTCGCCGAGAGCCAGGTGGAGGGCGAGTTCTTCGGCGGTGCAGGTCGGTTCGGGCCAGTGGCCGTGTTCGAGGTCGTCCACCCCGGGCCCCGGCCCCACTCGCCAGCCCCGCGGCCGCCGATCAGGCGACCGGACGACCGATCCCGCCGACCGCCGACCGCCGAGTGCGCATTCGGCCAGCCAGTCGCCCGTTAGTGACACGCTCGTAGCGGCTCGGGGCAGATGAGCATCGCGCACTGTCCGTGACAGGAGGGCTTCCCACCGCGATCGAGGCGCCATGACCACGCCGCAGGGACTTCCTATACTGCCTGTATGACCGGTCAGAGGCGGTCCGCACCGCAAGCCCGGAATCGGATCGTGCCGTCCGACTACGTGAACCTCATGCCGTTCGCGATCATCCTGCTGACGGCTCTACTCGACTTGATCACTCCACTGGATCTGCAGTTCGACCGACTCCTGTCGGCCGCACCCGCGCTGGCCGCCTGCGCGTGGTCGGTCAGGGGGACCCTTGCCATCGGGCTGCTCAGCCTGGTGACGAATGTCGGCCTGGCGGCCGCCCAGGGGCTGCTCGAACGCCCCGGGCACCTCTTCACCGTGGCGGCGATAGCGGCGGTCACGCTGGCTGCCGCCGTCGCCAGCGGCGCCCGTCAGAAGCGGGAACGCACCCTCGCCGACGTCCGCTCGGTGGCCGAGACCGCCCAGCGGGTGCTGCTGCGCCCCGTCCCGCACCGCCTCGGCCAGGTCAGCATCGACACCTTCTACATGGCCGCCGCAGCGGAAGCCCAGATCGGCGGCGACCTGTACGAGGCAGTGCGCACGGCCCACGGTGTTCGGCTGCTCATCGGTGACGTACGCGGCAAGGGCCTGCACGCCGTGGAGGCGGCCGCGGTCATGCTCGGCGCCTTCCGAGAGGCCGCGCACGACGAACCCGACCTCCCCCACCTGGCACGACGGGTGGAGACCAGCATGAGTCGCGCCGCGGCCCAGATGCCGGGCGGCGACGTCGCGGAGCGTTTCGTCACCGCCGTGTTCGTCGAGGTCCCCGACGACGAACCCACCGTCCGGCTCGTCAACTGCGGGCATCCGCCACCGCTGCTCCTCCACGACGGACAGGTATGCGAGCTGGAACCGTCCGCCCCTTCACCCCCCATCAACCTGGGGATGCTCGTGGACGACGACTACCACGTGGACGTGGTCCCCTTCACCGCCGGGGACCAACTGATCCTCTACACCGACGGCGTGACCGAGACCCGCGACTCCAGTGGGAGCTTCTACCCACTCACCGAACGTGTCCGCCCCTGGATCGCGGCCGCTCCCGGCGAGCTCCTCGACCGACTCCGCCAGGACCTCGTCGTTTACAGTGACGGCGCCCTGCACGACGACATCGCAGCGCTCGCCGCACGACGCCTCCCGGAGGCGGCCGGAACGGCGGAGCGCGTCGGTGGTCACGTGACGGTTCGCCCGATGGCGTGACGGGCGCACGGGGGTGACGCCCACCAGGGCCACCGCCCCCGAACGCAGGTTCTGGCGCAACGCACCGCCGAACAAGGCGATCGCGGCTGCCGCCGGCCGCGACGGAATCCGCGGTCGCGACACCGTGACCACGCAACCGCAGCAGTCCCCCGCTCTGAGGAGAGCGAGCCGCGCGCGACATAGGCTATTGCGACCCACTGTGGCCACAGGTGCAGCTAAGCCGGGGCTCAGTAGGCGATTCGTTGAGTGTCGGGGTGCCATTCGACGAGCAGGATGGTGGCGTCGTCACCGAGGTCGCTGCCTTGGTATTCGAGGATCGCGTGGATGAGCAGCCGCAGCACCTCGGAAGGCTGCTGGCCGGCCGCGGAGGAGCGGATGATGAAGTCCGTGAACCGGTCGCAGCCGAACGACTTGCCGTCCTCGCCACAGGCTTCGGTGACACCGTCGGTGTAGAGCAGCACCCGGTCGCCGGGTTCCAGCGTCGTCTCGTGCACCACGCGGTGGGTGGACCCGAGCCGGAACGGCAGGCCCATCGGCGGCCGAGGGGGGCTTTCCAGGGCGTGCTCCAGCACCCGGTCGTTGCGGATCAGCAGGGGCGGCGGGTGACCGCAGTTGCACCACTGCAGCATGCCGGTGTCCACGTCCAGCCGGCAGTGGGGCGGTTACCGCTGACAGATCCGCGACCTGTTCACCGGTCAGGCAGCGCTCCACGATCGCCTGTCGTCAGCCCCGTCGCGTCCGCACGTCTGCGGACTTTCATTGGGCGACAAGTCCACAAGTGATCGGATTTGATCGCAACAGCTCCCACAGGGCAGGCTCGGTATCGCACAGTGGCGGATCCGCCACGGTCCGGCACGGAGGGAGCCGCATGTCCGGGACCGAGAACAGCAAACCGACTGCACATGTCGTTGTCGGGTACACCCCGCAGGACGGTTTCGTCGCCGTCCAACTCAATCCGCCCCCAGCGGAATACGTGTGGCACGACCGGCGGGCCGAGCACCACCGGGAACGGTTCGGGCCGGGCAATGGCTACCAGCAGTGGCTCGCCGTCGACGCCGCCACCGGTGCCGTCTGGTTCGGGGACACCGACTGGCGAACCCAGGACGAGGATGCCGCCCCCTGGCTTCCGGGGCACCGCCGGGCCGCGGCCGGCGATGGCGCTCTGCCTTCCCCGGCCGTGTTCGCGCTCCTGCTCACCCACCGCACCGTCGACGAGCAGGGCGCCGATACCTGGCGCTTCTTCAGCACCGAGGAGCTCTACACACTGGTCCGACGGATCCTGCCCATGGTCCAGCGGGTGATCGGCTCGCTGCATCGTGTGGGCCCGGCCGGGGATCTGGAGTGGTCCGCCGAGGCTGCCACGGCCTGGACCGATCTCGAACAGGCCTGCCTCTACACGCTCGATGCGACGGGCACGGTGGCCTGGTCCGAACCCCGCATGAGCCCGGTTCCCGGATGGCGGGTCGAAGTGGCGGACTTCCTCGCCCGGAATCCGGAGCTGTGCGATCCGGCTTGGGCGACGGCTACCGACGCCGAGCTGGACGCCTACGCCACTTACGAACCCGATTCCGGTTACGGCGGCGTTCCGGGACGTATGTGCACTCCGGCGGGCGTCCGGATCGAGGAGGGCTACACCTTCTACGGTCACCGTGCGGCTCTGTACGCCTACCGCGCGGCCGCCTGCGGCGACCGCGCCCCGGTCGAAGCCGGGCTCTGGCTGCGGACCAGCGATGCCGGACGGAGCAGTTGGGAGGGCGCGAAGGTCGTGGGAGCGAGTCTCGCCGACGCCACTGACTGCGTGTTGGACCACCTCGCCGAGACGTTCCGCAGCGCTGCGGCCGACGACGGTGTGGTCCTCACCGGCCTGGCGGCCTACCTGCGGCAACAGCGGGCCGAGGAAAGGGCGGCGGTCGACGACACGCTTGCCGCCACCGGGGAGGAGCTGAAGCGCTTGGAGGAGTTGCTCAAGGAGGTCCGCCTGGTCCGGAACACCGTCCTGACCCGGGTCCTCAGCTGGACCGACGGGCGGGACGACGAGGTGATCGCCCGTCTCGCGGCGATGTCCCCCGTCGCCGTGGCCGAGTGGCGGGAGCGGCTCACCGCCGACCGGAGTGTCCGACCGGAGGGGTGAGAGGCTGCCCGGAGGGTCGGCCCGCAGGCGGGCCTGCGACGTTCGGGTCCGAACTCGTCGAGGCGTTGCCCCCGCCTCATGAGAGGGCGGCCAGCGCCTGCGCGGCGAGCATCCGTTCCAGGGCCAGGAGGGCGCGCGGGGCGTGCCGGGTGTCGATGCGGACCGTGTAGATGAAGCGCGTCAGCTCCGGGTCGGCGAGGGGGCGCGCCACGACCTGGGTGCTACCCGGGGGGAGGGCCAGCCGCGGCATGACGGCGACGCACAGGCCGGCGGACACGAAGCCGAGCACGGTGTTGAAGTCGTCGCCGTCGTATTCCAGGCGGGCCTGGAAGCCCGGTGTCTTGGCCATCTGAGCGAGCAGTTCCAGGCGCAACGCGGCCTCCGGAGCCGCTATCCAGGTCTCGGCCGCGAGGCCGGCCAGGTCAATGACGTCCCGGTGGGCGAGGTGGTGGTCGGCCGGGACCACCGCCACGACCGGGTCCCGTGCGACCAGGGTTCGGCGCAGCCCCCGGGGCGGTGGCATCGGGATGAAGTCATAGTCGTAACTGAGGGCCAGGTCCATGTCTCCCCGCTTGAGCCGGCCGTAGCCGGCTTCGGGCTCCACTTGGGAGAGGCTGACCTGCACATCCGGATAGGTCGTGTGAAGCTCTGCCAGCGCCTGCGGGACGATGCCGGCGGCGGCGGAGGCGAAGGCGCCGAGCCTGATCCGTCCGGCTGTGCCCGCACGCATGGCGTCGAGTTCCACGGACGCCGCCGCCAGTGCGCTTCGGACGCGCTGTTCGGCGTCGAGGAGGACCATGCCGGCCGGGGTGGCGCGTACGGGGCGGCGCTCGATCAGGATGAGGCCGGCGCGGCGTTCGAGTTCGGCGATCTGTTGCGAGACGGCGGGCGCGCTGTAGCCCAGCTCGCGTGCGGCGGCGTTGAAGGAGCGGTGGCGGACCACGGCTTCGAGGGTGGCGAGCAACCGGGGGTCGAGTTTCTGCACGGAGTTAAGGCTCACTTATCTGTCGCGAAGATGTCTTTTCTTGTGCTTAAGCATGAACGGCAGCAGGATTCTTGCTCGCGGCCCGGATGCGCAAGCCTCCACCCCCGGGTCCGCGACCCACCACCTCCCTCGTCGGGCGCGTTCGTGCGTCCGCGGGGCCGTGCACCCCCTCTTCCGCAGCCTCCTGACCCCGCGTCCGTCGGGCGGGTGGGCTGCGGAGGAGACGGCCGTCGACGATCGACTCCCGCCCCTGAAAGGAAGTGGTATGCCCAAGCCGCTCATCGGACTGACCACCTACCTCGCCGACGCTCAGTGGGGGGAGTGGGAGCTGCCCGCCGCACTGCTGCCCGCGGCGTACATCAGCTGTCTCCGGGCGGCGGGCGGCCGCGTGGTCCTGCTGCCGCCGGACGCGCCGGAAGCCGCGGCCGATGTCGTCGCGCGCCTGGACGCGATCGTCCTGACCAGCGGCGAGGACGTGGATCCCGCGCTGTACGGGGCACGGCCGCATCCGTGCACGGGACCGCCGGTCCGCGAGCGCGACCAGTGGGAGTGGGCCGTGCTGGCCGAGGCTCTCGCGCGTGACATGCCGGTGCTCGGAGTGTGCCGGGGAATGCAGTTGATGAACGTGCATGCCGGCGGAACCCTGATCCAGCACCTCCCCGAAACGGTGGGTCACCACGGGCACAACCTGCACGGCGGCCACTTCTCCCCCCATGCCGTCACCACGGTGCCGGGGACGCGGATCGGCGCGCTCCTTCCGGGGACCCGCCAGGTCGCCACGCACCATCATCAGGCGGTGGACTCCCTCGGGGCCGGTTTGATCGTGGGCGCCCGCACGGCGGACGGCACCATCGAGGCGGTCGAGAGCACCCGGCACCGCTTCGCGGTCGGCGTGCAGTGGCACCCCGAAATGGCTTTCGATTCGGCCGTGGTGCACGCCCTGGTGGCCGCCGCCAGGTCGGCTCCGAACCCCGCTCCGGGTCGCATCGCCGAGAGCAAGGTGCGCATCCGGCGGAGTACACCGGAGGTCACCCCGTCGACCCCGATGTCTTGACACCGCTGTGCTCCGACCTCGGCGACTACGCGGCCAGCGACCTCCTGGAAGTGCGCCGGCACGTCGAGATCCCGGTCGCGGGAGACCGACACCACCGCGTGGGTCGCCCTGGACACCGTGTTCCACCTGGCGGTGGCCGAGGCCTCCGGCAACCCGGTGTTCCGCCGGGTGATCGAGGAGATCCGTGACGCACTGGCGCGTCAGTCGACCCTCCTCAACGAACTCGGCGGCCGGCGCGAGCAGTCCAACTGCGAGCACCGGGCGATCGTCGAGGCCCTGATCGACGGTTCCGAGCCCGACGCCGTCGAGGCGATGTCCCACCACCTCCACCGCGTGGAGGCCACCCTCACCGACATCGTGCGCCCCAGCGCGCGGACACCTCAAGAGAAGGCAGAGCCGAGGCGTGAGCGAGCAGTTCCTCAAGGACGAGAAGCGCCCCACGACCCGTCACGTCGACGCCGGCGACACCGGCTACAGCAAGTCCCTGAAAGCCCGGCACGTCAACATGATCGCCATCGGCGGTGCCATCGGCACCGGGCTGTTCCTCGGCGCGGGCGGACGGCTCGCCGATGCCGGGCCCTCCCTGTTCGTCGCGTACGCCGTCTGCGGCGTCTTCGCCTTCCTCGTCGTGCGCGCGCTCGGCGAGCTGGTCCTGTACCGCCCTTCCTCCGGCGCCTTCGTGTCCTACGCCCGGGAGTTCCTGGGGGAGAAGGGCGCGTACACCGCGGGCTGGATGTACTTCCTCAACTGGGCGACCACCGGCATCGCCGACATCACCGC